>NZ_JBGLZF010000024.1:0-96201 GCF_047304405.1 Pseudomonas sp. Pseusp11 | reverse complement strand
CCTCTGCTCGACCCCACCCCCGAACACCCACGCGCCGACAACCAACCAGGCCAGGCCAACACCTGGCTTGAGATTGATCAGGCCGCCTTCGAAGGAAACATCGCCAAACTCCAGCAACGGCTGGCGGGTAAAAGCCAGATGTGCGCCGTGATGAAAGCCGACGCTTATGGAAACGGCATTGGTTTACTGATCCCTTCCGCCATCCGGATGGGCATCACCTGTATAGGTGTGGCGAGTAACGAAGAGGCACGCGTTGCACGGGCAAAAGGCTTCAAGGGCCGCCTGATGCGTCTGCGCAGCGCTACCGTCGATGAAGTCGAGAATGCGCTGCGCTACAACATCGAAGAACTGGTCGGTAACCTGGAGGTTGCACGCCAGCTCAACGAACTGGCCACCCGCAAAGGCGTGAAACTGCCGATTCACCTGGCGCTGAATTCGGCGGGCATGAGCCGCAATGGCCTGGAAATGAGTACGGCGCAAGGGCAGCAGCAGGCGCTGGAACTGACTCAGCTGGATCACTTGGATATCGTCGGGATCATGACCCACTTTCCCGTTGAAGAGCGCGAGGATGTTCTGCGCGGGCTGGCCACATTCAAGGAGCAATCGAACTGGCTGATCGAACACGCCAAACTGGCCCGCAGCCGGATCACCCTGCACTGCGCCAATACCTTCACCACCCTCGAGGTGCCCGAAGGCTGGCTGGACATGGTTCGCCCGGGGGCTGCGCTTTATGGCTATCCAGTGGGTGGGCATAACGAGTTTCAACGGGTGATGCAGTTCAAGTCGCGGGTCGCGGCGGTCAACGCCTACCCGGCGGGCAGCACCATCAGCTACGACCGCACCTTTACCCTGAGCAAAGACTCATTGATCGCCAACATCCCGGCCGGCTACTCCGACGGTTATCGAAGAGCCTTCTCCAACAAAGCCTCAGTACTGATTCACGGCCAACGCGCGCCGGTAATCGGCAAGGTCACCATGAACACGCTGATGGTCGACGTCAGCGGTATCAAGGGTGTGCAGGCGGGAGATGAAGTGGTGCTGTATGGCAAACAGGGCGATGAAGAGATTACCCAGACCGAGCTTGAGACCATCAACGGCGCGCTGTTGGCCGACCTCTACACGATCTGGGGCAACTCGAATCCGAAGGTGTTGAAGTCCAGGTAAGGATGGACGTGTGGGAGCAGCCCTCGGCAGCTCCTACACAAGCACGTTCCGATCACCCGAAAATCAAAACCAGGTTTCCATCTGTATCCCGTATTGCCACACACCGCCGGCGTTGAAGTCGGTCTTGCCGAAGTTGTCTGTGGAGCTGTATCGGTCCAGGTCCGAAGACCAGTTCATGAAGCTGGCGAATACGCGCAACTCGGGGCGTGTGAGCAGGTCTCCAACGTCGGGTTTGAAGGTCGGGGCGATGGTGAATTTCCAGAAGTTACCGTCCACCGCATTACGTTGCAGGTAGCCCTTGGGGTCGAGGTTCATGGTTTGCCAGCTCATTTCGTAGGCCATCTCGAAATTGCTGTTGATTTCATTGGCCAGCCGCATGTTCAGGGTCATCCAGCGATAGTCGTCACCCTTGACGTAGCGATCCTTGCTTTGTTCAGCCAGTAAGCTGGGGCCGATACGCCAGTGGGGTGCAATCGGTGTTTCGCCGTACAGCGCCAGGCGCAGCGCACGGGCGTCGTCGATCAGTTCGCCGTCCGAGCCGATGTTCTTGACCTCGGCCCCCAGCCCTTGCCCGTAGAGCAGCGCCGTCTTGAAGAAGCCTTCCCTGCCGAAAAAGTTTTTCTGGTGGTTGGCCACCATGCTGTGCAAGCCGGAGTCCGCAGGCTTCAGGCCCGCTTCATTGGTGCGAGTGCTAAAGTCGTTTTTCTTTGAGCCAATACCATTGAACATCCACTGCCACTGACCATTATCGAAGAACTGGTTGGAGGTGAGGATGTAGCTTTCCACATCGGCATTGACACCGCCCTCACTGAAATCCCCGTAGTTACGCCCGATCAACGAGTAATTCGAGCGCCAGTTCTTGTTCATCTGCACGTCGTAGATACCACCCCCGGTGCCGGCCAGAAAGACGACGTCGGAGTCCAGCCAATGGATATCGAAGTTGTCCCTGTCGAATCGCTTGCCTGCCCACAGGGTGGCGTTCTCGAACGTCGAATTGCCCTTGAATGCGGCGAGATGATCGAGTTCCGTAAATACCTGGCGCACATTCAGGTTACTTTCGGCGGCCGTCCAGTCATTGGAGCTTTCCACTCCATCGGCGATGGAAACCGTGAATTTGGAATGGGTGCCGTTCTGCGCATAGGCTTCTTTCGACAGGTCTATACGCATGTAAGTGTCGTCTTCGTTACCGAGTCGCCCGACTGCACCACCGACTGAACCGGCAGGCGTCGTATAAGGACCGCCACGCCCACCACCCAGGCCATCGTTGATCAGCAATCCGGAGCGGGCGTAGCCCTTGAAGCTGAACCCGTCGGTGAGGTGCCCGGTACCGCCCTCCTTCTCCAGGCTTTGCTGACGGGCTTCGAGTTTTGCCAACCGCGTATCCAAACTGGGCGCCACAGTGGCGGTCGCAGTGGACGCAACAGGCTGCAAGGCGGGAGTGGACTGTTTGAGCTGCTGCAGTTCCCTGGCGAGTGCCTGGGTTTGCTGTTCGGCGGCGGCTGCACGTTTTTCCGCGGCGCTGGCACGGGCTTCAAACGCGGCCATGCGTTCTTCCAGAGTCGCGGCCTGAGCGGTGGCCGCCGAGGTGCCGAGTACGCCTGCGAGTAGCCAGCTTGATGCTTTCTGCATGGGGGATTTCCTGTTTTGTTTTTATTTTTTGTCCTGCGACCGGCCTTTTTTTCGTGAATTGTTAATTGTCAAAATCTACGAAAAAAAGGATGCCTCATCGCAAATACGCTGCTACATTTGGCGATGTTAACGTTAACTTTTCTAAAAACAAAAATAAAGAGGGCTTTATGAAACAGCTCAAATCACTCTTTCCAGCAGCACTGCTTGCCCTTTGCGCCGGGCTTCCATCCCTCTCCAGCGCAGCCAATCTGACGATTTCCTGCGGTGCGGTGGGCGCGGAATTACAACTGTGCAAAGAGGCCGTCGAGGCGTGGTCTCAACAGACCGGCAATCACGTCGAGGTGGTGTCCACGCCTAACTCGGCAACCGAGCGGTTGTCGTTCTATCAACAGATCCTCAGTGCGCAGTCCAGCGACATCGACATCATTCAGATCGACATGGTGTGGCCGGGGATGCTGGCCAAACATCTGCTGGATCTGCGCGAGGTGCTGCCCGCCGACGCAACCCAAGGCTACTTCCAGGCACAGGTGGACAACGCCACGGTGAACGGACGGCTGGTGACGATGCCGTGGTTCACCGACTCGGGCCTGCTGTATTACCGCAAGGACTTGCTCGAGAAATACAACAAGCAAGTCCCCCAGACTTGGGAGGAAATGACCGCTACCGCCAAAGATGTACAACAGGCCGAGCGCAATGCCGGCAACGCCAACGCATGGGGCTACATCTTTCAAGGGCGCGCCTACGAAGGCCTGACGTGCAATGCGCTGGAATGGATCAGCAGCCAACCGGACGGCGGGCTGGTCAATCCTCAAGGCGACATCGTGGTCAACAGCCAGGCCTCAAGAGCGGCGTTGACCCTGGCCAAAAGCTGGGTAGGCGACATCTCCCCGCGTGGCGTGCTCAATTACACCGAGGAAGAAGGACGCGGCGTGTTCCAGTCGGGCAATGCACTGTTCATGCGTAACTGGCCTTATGTCTGGGCCTTGGTGCAAAGCCAGGACAGTGCGGTAAAAGACAAGGTCGGGGTCGCTCCCCTGCCCCGCGGCGGCAACAGCGGCACCCATGCCTCCACCCTCGGCGGGTGGGGTTTGGCGGTGTCGCGTTACAGCGCTAACCCGAAGCTTGCCGCCGAACTGGTGAGCTACCTGACCAGCGCTCAACAGCAAAAAAATCGTGCGTTGATTGGCGCCTATAACCCGGTGATCGAGTCGCTCTACCAGGATCCCGAGCTACTCGCGGCCATGCCTTATTACAGTCAGCTGCACAGCATTCTCAACGACGGCGTCATGCGCCCCGCTTCAATAACCGCTGCTCGTTATCCACGGGTCACCAATGCGTTCTTCGATCAAGTGCATGGCGTGCTGGCCGGCGAGTTGCCGGTCGATCAGGCGCTGACCGAACTGGAAGGCGAACTCACGCGTATCAAACACCGGAACTGGTAAGCCACAAGGAAGAAAATCACCATGTCTGTCTCTATTGCCCATGCTCCCTGTGACGAGCTCCTGCTCACCAGGGAAACGCCGGTACAGCGTCGCCGAGTGCGCGCTGCCTGGCTATTTCTGACGCCGATGTTGCTGTGTCTGGCCCTGGTGGCGGCCTGGCCGTTGCTGCGGACATTCTGGTTCAGCCTGACCGACGCCAACCTGGCGGACACCGCTGGCGGCACCTTCGTTGGCCTGAGCAATTATCTGTTCCACAACGGTTCCAGCTGGTCGGGCATCCTGGTCGATCCGCAATGGTGGAATGCAGTGCGCAACACCTTGCATTTCACCGTGGTGTCGGTGGGGCTGGAAGTCGTGCTGGGGCTGCTGGTGGCGTTGCTGCTGAACATCCAGTTCGCCGGCCGTTCCCTGGTGCGAGCGTTGATTCTGATTCCGTGGGCGATTCCGACCATTGTCTCGGCGAAGATCTGGTCGTGGATGCTCAATGACCAGTTCGGCATCATCAATCACCTGATGCTCAGCCTCGGCCTGATTACCGCGCCTCTGGCCTGGACCGCAGATGCCGATCTGTCGATGTGGGCGGTGATTATCGTCGACGTCTGGAAGACCGTGCCGTTTGTCACCCTGCTGATGCTCGCCGCCTTGCAGATGTTGCCGAGTGACTGCTACGAAGCCGCCAGGGTCGATGGTATTCATCCGCTGAAGGTGTTCTGGCGGGTCACGCTGCCACTGCTGATGCCCGCATTGCTGGTGGCGGCGATCTTCCGCATCCTCGACTCCCTGCGGGTGTTCGACGTGATCTATGTGCTGACCTCGAACTCGTCGAGCACCATGAGCATGTCGGTCTATGCCCGCCAACACCTGGTGGAGTTCCAGGACGTCGGTTACGGCAGCGCCGCCTCGACCCTGCTGTTTCTGGTGGTTGCAGTGATCGCCATGCTTTATCTCTACCTCGGACGCCGTCAACTGGAGGTCCGGTCATGAGCCCGCGCCAACTGAAAAAAGCGCTGTTGCGCTTCGGGTTCTGGTGCCTGATCGGGGTGTTGCTGCTGTATGCGGTGTTCCCTTTCTACTACGCCATCGTCACGTCGCTGAAGCCGTCCAGCGCCTTATTCGAGGTGAGTTACTGGATCAAAAAACCCGACTTCTCCAATTACGCGGCGGTGCTCAACCAAGCCTCATTCCTGCGGGCTATCGGTAATTCACTGGTGGTTGCACTTAGCGTGGTGACGCTGGCGCTGTTCCTTAGCCTGACCGCTGCTTATGCCTTGGGCCGGGTGAAATTCCGTGGGCGTGGCACGGTGTTGATGATGGTCCTTGGGGTGTCGATGTTTCCCCAGGTCGCAGTGCTGTCGGGGCTGTTCGAGGTGATCCGCGCCTTGGGCCTGTACAACACGCCCTGGGCATTGATCCTCAGCTACACGATTTTCACCCTGCCCTTCACTGTCTGGGTGCTGACCACGTTCATGGGCCAACTGCCTCATGAACTGGAGGAAGCGGCAATCATGGATGGCGCCTCGCCCTGGGTCACGCTGACCCGAGTGCTGTTGCCGCTGCTCTGGCCCGCACTGGTCACCACTGGCTTGCTGGCTTTCATCGCGGCATGGAACGAGTTCCTGTTTGCCTTGACCTTCACCCTCACCGACACCCAACGCACGGTGCCGGTGGCCATCGCCCTGATTTCCGGCGGCAGCCCCCATGAGTTGCCTTGGGGTTTGTTGATGGCGGCATCGGTGCTGGTCACCGTCCCTCTGGTGATTCTGGTGCTGATCTTCCAGCGCCGAATCGTTTCCGGCCTCACTACCGGCGCGTTAAAGGGTTGATGCCCGACAACTACAAGGAACAGCATCGTGATCAAGTTGAAACTGGATAACGTGAACAAACAATTGGGCGGCGCGCGGATTCTGCGCGACGTCAACCTGGAGATCGCGGCGGGTGAGTTCGTGGTGTTCGTCGGCCCTTCGGGCTGCGGCAAATCGACCCTGCTGCGACTGATCGCCGGACTGGATTCGATCTGCGCCGGCGACCTGCTGATCGACGGGCGTCGGGTCAACGACCTGGAGCCGCGCGAGCGTGGCGTCGGCATGGTGTTTCAGTCTTATGCGCTGTACCCGCACATGAGCGTCTACGACAACATCAGTTTTGGTCTCAAACTGGCCAAGACCGAAAAGACCAGCCTGCGCGAACGTGTGCTGAAAACCGCGCAAATCCTGCAACTGGACAAACTGCTGCAACGCAAGCCAAAGGAATTGTCCGGTGGGCAGCGTCAGCGTGTAGCCATGGGCAGAGCCATGGCGCGGGAACCGGACATTCTGTTGTTCGATGAGCCGCTCTCCAACCTGGATGCGTCCTTGCGGGTGCAGATGCGCAACGAAATCGCCAGGCTGCATGCCCGGCTGGGCTCGACCATGATCTACGTCACCCACGATCAAGTGGAAGCGATGACCCTGGCCGACAAAATTGTCGTGCTCAATGGCGGTCGTGTCGAACAGGTCGGCTCACCACGCGAACTCTATGAGCGCCCGGCCAGTCGCTTTGTCGCCGGCTTTCTCGGCTCACCCAGAATGAACTTTCTGCCGGCACGCTTGCAGGCACCAGGCGAAACCAGCCTGGTCGACAGCCCCGTGTTGGGGATGACGTCCCTGCCCTTCGACAGCTCGAACCTGGCGACGGACGCTCCGCTGAGCCTGGGGATTCGCCCGGAGCATGTGTCGCTCAAGGCAGCGGAAGGAGCCGCCGGCATCGTGGTGACCGCGGTCGAATACCTGGGCAGTGAAACTTATGTGCACCTCGAGACAGGTCAGGACGAGCCACTGATCTGTCGTTGTGAGGTCCACGCTGGATGGCAGGCAGGCGACCGAGTCGAGCTGCTGCTGGACATCGACAACCTGCACCTGTTCGACGCCGACGGCACGGCCTTGAAGCGTCATCCACATGCCATTGAAACCGTCCCACTGCGCCCGGCACGAGCAGGCGCCCTATGACTTTGTCTTTGAATACCATGAACGATTCAATATCTGCTGCGCAGCGAGCGCTGAGTGATGGCCTGTCTCGGGTCATCCACGATTACCGCCCCGGTTATCACCTTGCCCCCCCGACAGGCTGGATGAACGACCCTAACGGGGTGGTGTACTTCCGTGGCGAGTATCACGTTTTCTATCAACACCACCCCTTTGACGCGAAGTGGGGCCCGATGTACTGGGGGCATGCCAAGAGTGCCGACCTGGTCCATTGGCAGCATCTGCCGATTGCCCTGGCGCCCGGTGATGACTTCGATCGCGACGGTTGTTTTTCCGGTAGCGCGGTGGTGTGTGGAGACACCCTGGCGCTGATCTACACCGGGCACACCTGGCTGAAGGACGTGGGTGATGAAAGCTCGATCCGTCAAGTCCAGTGCCTGGCCACCAGTGTCGACGGCATTCGCTTCGTCAAGCATGGCGCTGTCATCGAGACTGCGCCGCACGACACGATCATGCATTTTCGTGACCCCAAGGTCTGGCGGGAAGATGACTATTGGTTCCTGATTGCCGGCGCACGGCTGGGTGATAAGCCGCTGCTGCCGCTGTACCGTTCCACGGATCTGCACACCTGGGAGTTCCTCGACTATGTAGCCAGCGGCAGCGAGGGGGATGGCTATATGTGGGAGTGCCCGGATCTGTTTCGCCTGAACGGGCGCGACGTGCTGCTGTACTCCCCTCAGGGCATGCAACCCCACGGTTACGAACGGCTCAACAAATACCAGACCGGTTATCGAGTGGGCCAACTCGACAGCCAATGGCACTTCACCGGCGGGCCTTTTATCGAGCTGGATAACGGCCACGATTTCTATGCCGCGCAAACGCTGGTGGCCGCCGATGGTCGGCGCCTGGTATGGGCGTGGCTCGACATGTGGGAAAGCCCGATGCCGAGCCAGGCCCATCACTGGTGCGGCATGCTCGGTTTGCCGCGCGAACTTGAACTGCATGACGATCGCCTTTGCGTGTATCCGGCACGGGAGCTCACCGCACTGCGCGAGGCGCCATTGCCGGGTACGTCCTGGTGGGATGGTTCGGGGGCCCGGCGGGTACCGGAAGTGAATGGCGACCTGCTGGAAATCCATGTGCATCTGGATCTGCTCGGTTGCACCGACGGGCACTTGGGCATCGCCTTGCGCTGCAGCGACGATGGCCGTGAAGAAACCCTGCTCTATTACGATGCGGCATTACAGCGCCTGGTGCTGGACCGCAGCCGCTCGGGTGCGCAAGTCAGCGGCCAGCGCAGTGTGCCGATAGACCCGACACAAGAGCGACTGCAACTGCGCGTGTTTCTCGATCGCTCGTCCATCGAGGTGTTCGACGAAAACGGGCGCTTCAGCCTCAGCAGCCGCCTCTATCCGCGGTCCGACAGTCTGGGGGTGAAGTTGTTTAACCACGGCAGTGGCGGGCGTGCTTCGATTCCCAGGGCATGGCCTCTCGCTTCAGGTTGGGTATGAGCGTTGTCATTCGAGTCGCGAGAAGCCCGGGCCCTGTGTCATGATTCTGCGTCAACCTGACCGGCCTCGCCTCGCATGACTTCAGTGAAAGACGTTGCACAACTGGCCGGCGTGTCCCTGATGACGGTTTCTCGAGCGCTCAACAACCCGGAAAAACTGAGCCCCGAGACCCTTCAGCGGGTGCGTCGCGCCATTGATGAACTGCAATTCGTACCGAGCCTGTCGGCGCGCAAGATGCGCGGCGACAACCTCCAGTCGCGCACCATCGGTGTGTTCGCGCTGGACACCGCGACCACACCGTTCGCGGTGGAACTGCTGCTGTCCATCGAACAGACCGCGCAACAGGCTGGCTGGAATGTCTTCATCCTTAACCTGTTGAGCAACCCGCCCACTGACCAGAACATCGACCTGATGCTGTCGCACCGCCCCGACGGGCTGATCTTCAGCGCCATGGGCTTTCGCCACGTCAGCATTCCCGAGCGCTTGAAGAGCAAACCGCTGGTACTCGCCAATTGCCTGGCCGATGACAGTCGCCTGGTCAGTTACGTACCGGACGACGAAACGGGGCAGTATCGCGCCGTGCATCACGCGTTGAGCCAGGGCTATCGGCGCCCACTGTGCATCAATCTGCCAAAACAGAGCCTGGCCTGGGGGCTGCGACAAGAAGGCCTGCTGCGCGCCTGTCAGGCATTCGGGCTGGCGCCTGACGCGCTTCTGCAATACGACCTTTCCGAGCATGACGCCTACGGTGAAACCGCAGCCATCCTCGACCGGCACATTGTTGAGGGTCGCCCACAATTCGACATTCTGATCTGTGGCAACGACCGCATCGCGTTTTGTGCCTATCAGCTGTTGTTGAGCCGAGGCCTGAAAATTCCCGGCGATGTCGCCGTGCTCGGCTACGACAACATGATCGGTATCGCCGAACTGTTCATCCCGCCGCTGACCACGGTGCAACTGCCGTACTACGAAATCGGTCGCAATGCAGCCCGGCACCTGATCGAAGCCCTTGAGGTAGAGGGAGCCCAGCCGGTTGATTGTCCATTGGTGGTCAGGGCGTCGCTATGAGTGCGAGCGCCGTAGACCAGCCAGTGTACGAGGCGTCTCAGGATTTGGCATCGACACCCGCGAGCATTGCCTCTCCCAATACGATTTTTCCGCTGTCCTTGAGTGCCTGAGCGGCACCACGGATGTCTCTCGCTTCCTTGTTCTGACCCAGCTTGAACTTACCAACCAGGCGGGTGATCTCGATCTCTATCCCTACGATCGCCTTAAGCATTGAGGCAATGTAGTCCTTCGGGGCGTCCGTCATTTTCCATGGCTCGGGCTGGGATGACTCATGGGTTCGGGTCAGGAGCGCCACCAACCCACGGACATAGCGCTCATCATCGCGAATGGTGATCCTCCCATGGGCGTGCACCACCTTGTAGTTCCAGGTCGGAACCTGTTTATGGGTCTTGTGCTTGCTCGGATACCAGGTGGGCGAGATGTAAGCCTCGGCACCGCGAAAAACCACCAGCACTTCGTCCCCGTCTTTCACGTCTTGCCAGACTGGGTTGGCGCGCGCGACGTGCGCCTGGAGAACACCGAACTGCCCCTGCGCAGCCTTCAACTCGAAAGGAATGTGGTTGGCATCCAGTCCGCTTTCACCGTTGGTAAACAGAATGCCCAGCGGGTGCTGCACGATCAGTTCATGAAGGGCTTCGGCGCGAGGCTCATCAAAATGGGCAGGTACGTACATATCAACTCCTTCAATCGTTCAAGGGTGGGGACAGCGCGCCAGTGGTGAGGTGGCCTTCGTGTGAATTGTGTGGATGAACTGGCCCATGGTATAGAGCCAATATCCAACATAATCACTGAGCCAGAATTGATGGCACGAAAAGCCAACGTTGTTGAAATTCCATCACTGGGCACGCTGGATCGAACCGCCGGTCAATTGGGGCGACAGCTTGCTCAAGCGCTGCGATCCGCGATCCGCAGGGGCGACCTCAAGCCCGACGAACTGCTGCCATCGACGCGCATTCTCGGAAAGTCGCTGACGATTGCCCGAGGCACCGTCATCGAAGCCTTTGAGCAGTTGATCGCCGAGGGCTTCCTGGAATCCCAAGGCAGAGCGGGCACGCGGGTGGCCCGCTCTTTGGCAGAAGCGTCGCCAACCACCCGGCAGGAACAAGGTCGGCCAACTGAAACCAGGTCGTGGACGCCCTCTTCCCGAATCGAACGGTTCGCTCAGGTGGCCCGGCAATTTGCAGCAGCGCCGCAGATTCCGTTCTCGGTCTCGGTGCCGATTGGCAAAGCGGCGCCTGATGATATTTGGCGTCGCCTTGGCAATCGCATCAGGGCGCGAGGGGCTGGAGCGCCCTCGGGATACGGCGATCCACAAGGCGCGCTTGAGTTACGGGAAGCGGTAGCGGATTACGTACGCAAGTCACGCTCTGTGCGCTGTGAGGCGAGCCAGGTGATCATTACTTCCGGCACGCAACAGGGCCTGTATCTCGCCTGTCAGGTGCTGCTCGACGTGGGGGATTTCGCGTGGGTGGAGGATCCGGCCTACCGGGGTATCACAGGAATTCTGGAAAGCGCAGGCCATACAAATCAAATGATCCGCGTCCCGGTTGATGCCGAGGGGCTGAATGTTGAAAACGGCATAGCGCAATGCCTCCAGGCACGGGCAGCCTTCGTGACCTCGTCACATCAATATCCACTCGGCATGCCAATGAGCATGGCCAGGCGCGATGCCTTGTTGTCATGGGCCAGGGCGTCCGATGCCTGGATCGTCGAGGACGATTACGACAGTGAACTGCGTTACGCCGGCCACCCTTTTCCATCCTTGCAGGGGCTGGACCCCGACCGGGTGATCTACCTGGGGACGTTCAGCAAAATACTGTTCCCCTCGTTACGACTCGGCTACGCAATCGTTCCGCCTTATCTGGTGCAAGCCTTTTGCGGTGCGCGGGTCCTGATGGATCGGCATCCCGCCAACGCCGATCAGCACGTGCTCGCAGCATTCATCGCAGAAGGACATCTGGACCGGCACATCCGGCGAATTCGCGGCGTGTACGCAGACATCCACAAGCAAATCATCGAGGCGGTTGCCAGACTGATTCCTCGCGAACTTGCATGGCTGGAGCCGAGCGATCAGGGCATGCATCTGGTGCTTTGGCTGGCGGAGGGTATCGACGATCAGTGGGTCGCCGCCAAAGCTTCCGAAGTTCAGGTATCGGTACGTGCCGTGTCGCCGATGTATGCCGGTGGCAATGGCCGTTCGGGATTGATTCTGGGCTTGGGCGGTTTCAGTGCCGAAGACATTGAGTCCGCGACCAGGCGCCTTGCGCAGGTCATCACGTTGGCTGCGCGGCCCTCAGCGGCGGCCAAAGACTCGATCACAACGTAGCCATCGGGCAGCATACGGGTGCCGGTCAAGCGTTTCGCCGCTACAATGCGCACCTTGACCGTGACAAGCCAGACTAAAAAAACATGTCCCTACCCAAGCATCACCTGGAATTGCTCAGCCCCGCCCGTGACGTGGCCATCGCCCGCGAGGCCATCCTGCATGGCGCCGACGCGGTGTATATCGGCGGCCCGAGCTTCGGCGCCCGCCACAACGCCTGTAACGAGGTGAGCGATATCGCCCAATTGGTGGAATTCGCCCGTCGCTATCACGCGCGGGTGTTCACCACCATCAACACAATCCTGCATGACAACGAGCTGGAACCGGCGCGCAAGCTGATCCACCAGTTGTACGACGCCGGCGTCGATGCGCTGATCGTCCAGGATCTGGGCGTGATGGAGCTGGACATTCCGCCGATCGAGCTGCACGCCAGCACCCAGACCGACATCCGCACCCTGGCGCGGGCGAAGTTCCTCGATCAGGCCGGTTTCTCGCAGCTGGTATTGGCCCGCGAGCTGAACCTGCAGGAGATCCGCGCCATTGCCGACGAAACCGACGCAGCCATCGAGTTTTTCATCCATGGCGCGCTGTGCGTGGCGTTCTCCGGCCAGTGCAACATCTCCCATGCGCAAACCGGGCGTAGTGCCAACCGTGGCGATTGCTCCCAGGCTTGCCGTCTGCCGTACACCCTCAAGGACGAAAAAGGCGGTGTGATCGCTTACGAAAAACACCTCCTGTCGATGAAGGACAACAACCAGAGCGCCAACATCCGCGCGCTGGTGGAAGCCGGCGTACGCTCGTTCAAGATCGAGGGGCGCTACAAGGACATGGGCTATGTGAAGAACATCACCGCCTACTATCGCCAACGCCTGGACGACGTCCTCGAAGACCGTCCGGACCTGGCTCGCGCTTCCAGCGGCCGCACCGCGCACTTCTTCCTGCCCGATCCGGACAAGACTTTCCATCGCGGCAGCACCGACTACTTCGTCAGCGAGCGCAAGATCGACATCGGCGCCTTCGACTCGCCGACCTTCACCGGCCTGCCGGTGGGCGTAGTGGAAAAAGTCGGCAAGCGCGACCTGCTGGTGGTCACCCACGAACCGCTGTCCAACGGCGACGGCCTCAATGTGCTGGTCAAGCGCGAGGTGGTGGGCTGGCGTACCAACATCGCCGAACCGAAAGGCGAGTTCGAAGAAGACGGTGAAAAGCGCTACCGCTACCGTGTCGAGCCCAACGAAATGCCGAAGGGGCTGCACCAGTTGCGGCCGAATCACCCGCTGAGTCGCAACCTCGACCACAACTGGCAGCAGGCCCTGCTCAAGACCTCCGCCGAGCGCCGGGTGGGCCTGGCCTGGGTCGCTCGCCTGCGTGAGGATCGCCTCGAACTGACCGCCACCAGCGAGGAAGGTGTCAGCGCCAATGTCGCCCTGGACGGTCCATTCGGCCTGGCCAACAAGCCAGAACAGGCCCTGGAGCAACTGCACGACTTGCTCGGCCAATTGGGCACCACGCAGTACCACGCCACGGATATCAAGCTGGATGCACCGCAGGCGTATTTCATTCCGAACTCGCAGCTCAAGGCCTTGCGCCGCGAAGTCATCGAAGCGCTGACCGCGGCCCGCATCGAAGCCCACCCACGGGGTGGTCGCAAGGCCGAGACCAATCCGCCACCGGTGTACCCGGAGTCCCACCTGTCGTTCCTGGCCAACGTCTACAACCAGAAAGCCCGCGACTTCTATCACCGGCACGGCGTCAAGCTGATCGACGCAGCCTACGAGGCTCACGAGGAAACCGGCGAGGTGCCGGTGATGATCACCAAGCACTGCCTGCGTTTCTCCTTCAACCTCTGCCCGAAGCAGGCCAAGGGCGTCACCGGCGTGCGCACCAAGGTCGCGCCGATGCAGCTGGTGCACGGTGACGAGGTACTGACGCTGAAGTTCGACTGCAAGCCTTGCGAGATGCACGTGATCGGCAAGATGAAGGGGCACATCCTTGGTCTGCCGCAACCGGGCAGCGTGCAGCAGGTTGTCGGGCACATCAGCCCTGAAGACCTGCTCAAGACCATCCCTCGCGCGCCCCACTGAGTGACGGGCGAGCGCGCCGCCACGGCGTCGCGCTCGCTGCGTTCGGAGGGATATTTAACCGACACAAAAAAACGCCAGGCCGAATCGGCACTGGCGTTTCTCGTAAACACGACCATCCTGGACTCGCGCAATACTGCCGACTGAGTCATGACTGGATGAGTGTAAGGAAAATGGCAGGGGCGGCTGGATTCGAACCAACGCATGGCAGGATCAAAACCTGCTGCCTTACCGCTTGGCGACGCCCCTGTAGCTGTTGCGACGAGTGCCTGGCACTGTCTTTCTGAATGTGCAGCTTGCGAGCAATATCGAGCTGCTGCGTCCCTACGCTGCAAGCCCTGTAAGGGCCTCTGCAAGAACGCGCGGAAATTTATCAACTTTCGTTGCGTCTGGGAAGCCCAAAAACAAACTAATTTGTTTTAAAACAGACATTTACTGTTGATCCAGGCTATTCGGGATATCCGGAGGGTGCCATGGCAGCTGTTACCGATACGCTGAAGCTGTTTCTCACCGGCGATGTCATGACCGCCCGAGGCATCGACGCAGTGCTGCCGCATCCTGGCGATCCGCGGCTTTACGAAGACTATGTCAAGAAAGCCGGCGATTACGTCCGGCTGGCAGAAAGACACAATGGTCCGATCCCCCACCCGGTCGATTTCACCTATATCTGGGGCGTTGCGCTGGATGAGTTCGAACTTCGCCATCCATACGCACGCATCATCAATCTGGAAACAGCGGTGTCCCGACGCGGACGACCGGAGCCAAAGGGCATCAATTACCGCATGAGCCCGGAGAACTTCCAGGCCATCAGTGCCGCCGGTATCGACTGCTGCGTGCTGTCCAACAACCATGTGCTGGACTGGGGCGCACCTGGCCTGGTCGATACGTTGGCCACCCTGGCGAGCAACGGCATATGCAGTGCCGGCGCTGGGCACAACCGGCAATCCGCCGAAGCGCCCGCCGTGCTGGCGCAGCCTGACGGGCGGCGCTTGCTGGTGTTTGGCCTCGGCGCTCCCGACAGCGGCATTCCACCGCAGTGGGCCGCCACGGATAGCCGCGCGGGTGTCGCGCGGCTGGAAGATCTGTCGATGCAAAGCCTGCGCCCTGTCGCCGAACGAATTCTCAAGTACAAAAATCCGGGGGATCGGGTGGTCGCCTCCATTCACTGGGGCGGCAACTGGGGGTTCGAGATCCCGCAGGAACAGGTCCGGTTCGCCCATGCCTTGATCGACGAGGCTGGAGTTGACGTGGTGCACGGCCACTCCTCGCACCACATCAAGGGCATCGAGGTGTACCGCGAACACCTGATTCTCTATGGCTGCGGGGATCTGCTGAACGATTACGAAGGCATCGGCGGCCACACCACCTATCGCGGCGACCTGGGGCTTTTGTACTTTGCCTCGCTGGCCCCGGACGGGCACCTGCAGACGCTGGAGCTGATACCCACTCGCCTGCAGCGCTTTCGCCTCTGTCACGCCGAAGGGGATGACCGTCAATGGCTGCAAGACACCCTTTCTCGCGAGTGCAAACGCTTGGGCAGCGGCCTCCAGACGGACGCGCAAAATGCCTTCGAGTTGCATTGGTAGGCTTTTTCATTTCTGCGTCGCTTTTGCATTTCTGTGCGACAGATCGCACTTCAGGTACTCCCGTACTACTCCCTCTTGGTGGTAGTTTGGAAAAGTTTCTGACTAATCAATCAGATATTTCCTACCAACCACCTGCAAAGGAATGCCCCCAGCAATGGATTTCTCACTCAAGCACCTGGCCGCGACAACCCTGATGCTGGCCAGCCTTTCGTCGTTCACCACCTCAGCGCACGCCAACATTACCCCGCAACAGAGCGCGACCATCCTCAAGACCTTCAGCGATACATCGGTAACGGATTTCAGGCAGTTCCTGGAACGCCTGGCCAAGAGCGAGCTTGCCAAAACCGGCAATCTTGGCCCGACAATCAGTGCTTTCCAGGGCAACAAGCCCCTTTCCGCTGAGCAGCAGAACGAGATTCATCGCCTGCTTGGCCTCTATGCGCGGGTGAAGTACGGCAACGCTGCCACCGAGACCTTGCGCGAACTGGTGGCCATCCCGACCTTCCGCGTGGACGGTGTGGCCCAGCACGAGAACCCTGAATTCATCAAGATCGCCGACAAACTCAAGGGCCTTGCCCAGGCCTTCGACCTGAACTTTCGCAATATCGACAACCGCGTCTATGAAATCTCCCTCGAAGGGGCTGGCGACGAAATCGTGGGCATTCACGCACATGCCGATGTGGTGCCAGTGACGCCGGAGAACTGGGTCCTGAAAGACGGCACCCGCCTCGATCCGTTCAAGGTCACCCTGGTCGGCGATCGCATGTATGGCCGAGGCACCGAGGATGACAAGAACGGCATCGTGGTCGCGCTCTACGCCATGAAGATCATCAAGGAAGAGAAGCTGCCGCTGGCTCGCCATTTCAAGCTGCTGGTAGACACCACCGAGGAAACCACCGGCGACGCCATCCCTTACTACTTCGAACACAACCCGACACCCAACTACAACCTGGCGCTGGATGGCGGCTACCCGGTGGTGATTGCCGAGAAAGGCTACGGCACCGTCATGGCGAACTTTGCCCGGCGTAACGCTCAGGGCAAGGGCGCCGAAATCACCTCAATGACGGGCGGCCTGGCAACCAACCAGATTCCGTCGACGTCGGTCGCCACCCTTGTGACTGACAAGCCCGCCGAATTGGCCGCCAGTCTGCAGAAGGCAGGCAGCGATTATGCCAAGCGCAATGGCGGCAACTTCGAGGTGACTGCCAAGGTCGTCGGCAAGGACGTCAAGCTCACGGTCACCGGCGTTTCCGCCCACTCATCCGAGCCCGAGTCAGGCATCAACCCGGTGGCTAGGATGCTGGGCTTCATCAACAGCCTCGACGGCAAGGTCGCGCTCAAGCACAACCACATTACCGACGCCGCCCGTTATGCCGTCGACAACTGGGGGCTGGACTACCTGGGGGGCAAGTTGGGGGTCGGTTTTTCCGATGCCTTCATGGGCCCGCTGACCACCTCCCTGACCTACGTCGGGATGGATGAAAAAGCCTTCAAGCTCGCAGTTAACCTGCGCGTGCCGAAGGGCAAGTCCCCGGAAACGCTCAAGGCCGAAATCGCCGAAAAGCTGGGTGCCTGGAGCAAGAAGACTCACATTGCAGTGGCTTTCGACTACAAGATCGCCGAGCCGATGTACCGCAACCCCGAGGGTGAATGGGTCAAGGCGCTGTTGGCGGTGGCCAGCGAAAACCTTGGCATGGAACACAAATTCGGTACCTCTGCCGGCGCCACCTCGGTCCATGAGCTGCCCAACGGCGTGCAGTTCGGTTTGGCCAGGCCCGAGCTCAAGTACACCGGCCACAACGACAATGAGTTCAAGACCGTCGACCAGTTTCTGCTGGACCTGCAGATCGTGACCGAGATGATGGGTCGCATCGGGCAGTTGCCGGCACTCTGATCCCCCTTTCGGACCCGCCATTCTGGCGGGTCCATCTTTTTGATCGTCTTGCCATGAACCGGCGGCTATCGCATAACTGACCTATTCTTTATCAACCGACAAGGTGTCAAACCCTTCCGGCATACCGGACTCTTACAGCAATGGAGGCTAGGCGATGAAGGAGCAATCGATTGAGTTCCGCGCTGGAGATGGCGACTTTGGAGAGGGGCACTCTGCGCTCCTCGCCATGACCCACGCCACCCAATCTCCCACGACCAATAGCCGCATCGAGCTTTACACCCAAGAGCCGATGGTCAACTGGCTAGGCCCGTTTCAGCTCATGCGTACGGGCATGCAATCGGCCGCCGCCACCACCATGGGTGCCTTCGCGGACCCACGCGATGTGCTGGCCATGCTCAACCCCCGGGACTCCAACCCGCCCATCCAGGTGGCTGCCGACGGTGACGTGTGGATCGACTATCTGGCGGATACCGGCGATGGCTGGGACTCCACCTATTCCATGGCGCTGTGTGTCAGTCAGGATGCCAAGTTGCCGAAGCTCACGCTGCCGCGCGGCGACGTGTTGCTGCTGGGCGGCGATCAGGTCTACCCCACACCGGCCCAATCCGGCTATCGCACCCGTTTCCAGGACCCCTTCCGCGCCGCCTTCCCCGCGCCGGTCCCCAAGGTGCGCCCGAATGAGCAGGACCAGCCTGTACCGCAGCCCGGTGCACCGTGGATGGTGGCGACGCCCGGTAACCACGATTGGTATGACGGCCTGCGCGGTTTCTCCCAACTGTTTTGCGAGCAGAAGCCCATTGGCGGCTGGGAAACCCGTCAGCGCACCAGTTACTACGTGCTGCAACTGCCCGATGGCTGGTGGATCTGGGGCCTGGACCTGCAATTGGAGTCGTTGATCGACCGACAGCAGAAGCAGTACTTCGAAGAGATGCACGCCAAACTGCAGCCAGGCGACCGCGTGATCCTCTGTACACCCGAGCCAAGCTGGGTGGACGAAGCCGAGCGACTCGCACGCGTGGGGAGCAAGACCTTGCCCTCGATCGAGACCCAGACCCTACGCTTCAGCAGCCTGCGCGAGATCGAGGAGCTCTTGGGTGACCAGTTGGCGGTGGTCCTGGCCGGGGACTCGCACCACTACGCGCGCTACCAGCCAAAAGCCGGCACCTTGGCGCCGCAACGCATCACCTGTGGAGGCGGTGGCGCCTTCCTGCATGGCACTCATCAACTTCCAGATCCGCCTGAGCCGATCAGCGTCGGCGGAACCCGGCAACACTACGAGCTGGCGGCTACCTACCCGGACAAAAAGACCTCCGAACAGCTGCGTAATCGGGCATGGCGGCTACCCACCCACAACCTCTCGTTCTGCGGCATGTTGGCTATCTTGTACCTGCTGTTCGACTGGATGGTAGAAAGCGCCAGCAAGGTGCCCCACCCGGCGCGCGATAACCGTAGCCTGATCGAGGTATTGTCTGGCCTTGAAGCGTCTATTCCCAACCTGCGTGAGGTTTGGCGACAGCTGGTCCTGGTCCTGGCACACAGCCCATCGTCGGTGATGCTCGCCGTGACCATTGTTCTGGGCTGCGCAGTGCTCTCGGCCGCTGGGGTCAAGCGCACCCGAAAGCTTGCCTATGGCGTCGGGGCCGTTCACGGCTTGCTTCACCTGGGACTGGCGATCGGGCTGCTGTGGCTCATGGGCCGTATCAACATCCACTACTTGCAGTTCGAGGTAGAAAACCTGCTCCAGGTCTTGTTGTTCCTGGTGGGAACACTGGTGCTCGGCGGTGGTTTGGGAGGCTTGCTGTTCGGTGCCTGGATGGTCATGGGCAATACCTTTTGGGGACTACATAGCGAGGTGGTTTTTTCCTCGCAACGTATCGCCGACCACAAATGCTTCCTGCGCATGCACTTCAACGGCGACCAACTCACCCTTTACCCGCTCAAGCTGGAGAAGGTCTGCCGGCGCTGGTCTGTGGCGTCGGGAGTCGCCAAACTGGCGAAGGTGCAGCGCACCTGGAGGTTGCGGGCAACGCCTGAAAGCACTGGCCCGCGCTTCGTGCCAGCCTCGGGTGAGCTCGAACTGCAGCTGATTGAGCAGCCCATCGTGATTCGGCGTGGAGGAAGCACCTCATGAGCTCGCCTGCCTTTATGGACAAGGGTTAGATTTGCATGACGCTGGCGGCATACCAGTGTCATTGCGTGATCCCGGCCGCCCGAGCTGACTCAAACTCAGCTCGACGCGCTCGCGGTTAACGCCCGGGCGGCCTTAGAACCCCGGCGTCTTGTCCTCATTCACAACCGCAATAAGCGACACGCTACGCCTTCGCGCCCTCCTCCCCTTTCCCCTCCCAAGTAGTCTGAAACTCCCATCCCGCATGGGAGTTTCGGCCGATGCGCAATTGCTGGCGTTTATCCATAGTTGCGGCCAAAGGTCAACGGTCAGGCCTCGATGACCGCACTTGCTCTGGAGAAAGTCATGGCTATCGGCGAGCAAAATTCATCGCTAACGGGCGATCCATCCTCTCTATACATTCCGACCCTCGACTCGGTGGTCAACGCTCTAGGTGTTGTGGCCTCCGGCGCAAGCGTTTCGCTGGACGAAACGGCCGGATTGCAGAACGCCACCGCCACGCCAAGCCCCGCGGGAGACGCTGACGACAACGATATTCTGGTGGCGTCCCTGCCCTCGACTTTCTCTACCCGTTTGACCGCACTGGGGGCAGGTACCGCAACGGGTGCGGCCTTGAGTGGCTATACCGGTGCCGCAGGCAATACCGGCAGCAATGCATTCACCCTCACTGTTGACCCCGGAGCAAGTATTACCGATGTCAGCTTCGTCGACAGCGCCGGCGCACCGCTCAATGGCCTGGACAGCGGACTGGATACCCTCGATGGCACCAGCATCCTTCTCTACACCGATACCAATAACAACAATATCGTAGTGGGCCGAGCCGGAAGCGCAAGCGGCGCGATCGTGTTCGCGGCCTATATCGAAGAAACCGGATCGCCGGTCTCGGGCGGCAAGATCTGGACTGTGGAATACCAACCGCTCAAGCATCCGGATATGACGAACGCCGATGATTCGCTCAATCTGCTGAATAAGGTGTTCATCGGAGCCAGTCAGGACGCGGAATTCAGTCTGGACAAAGCACCGTCGGGCCAGCAATTGTTCCTGATGTTCACGACCGTGGGCGCGACGGCCGATGCGAACGGCCGGATTCCTGGCGTCTCGATCGTCGTCACCGGCAGGGATCCGCTGGATCAGTCGGCAAGCGGTGCTGCCATCACCAGCGCCGACACGGTCAACAGCAGCCAGGGCGGCGGCAACACGACCCTGGGCACCAATAACCAGGCGATCACCGAACAGGAAGGCCTGCGCTTCAGCTTCGTCAGCGGTGCCAAGGCGGACTTCACGATCCCCAACCTGACCCCGGGCGAAGCGGGTATCGAACAGAACATCGACTTCACCCAGTACTTCGGCGCCCGCTCCGCGACCTTCAAGGTCGTGCAAGAGACGGGCGGCACGACTGCGAAGCTCTTGCTCACCGCCGTCAAGAACGCCGACAACGTCAGCGGGTCGCAGAGCGGTGTCAACTTCGTCAACAGCTACGCCAACGACAGCACCGAAAAGGTCGCGATCACCAACGGCAGTGTCACCGTGAAGACGTTCGCGGGCGCCATCGTCAGCACTGCCGTCATCACCTACAACGCCGACGGCACGGTGTTGATCACCGGCGTTCCGACCGACTCGCAGATCACCTACGGCACGGCGACCGACCACAATCGCGTGATGATCGAGAACGCCGGGTTACTGACCGACAAGAACGGCGACAAGACGCACGCTGACTTCGACATTGGCGGCTTCAAGGTGCTTCAGTCCAGCACGTCAACCGCCGAAATCGGCTCCAAGATGATTTTCGAGGACGACGGGCCGAGTATCAGCACCACCGGCACCGAGCCAACACTGACGGTCGACGAGTCGGTGCTGGCGACCAACGATACCAAGAGCTTTGCCGCCAACTTCACCTCGGCGTTTGGCGCTGACGGTGCCGGTACGCTGACCTATGCGCTGGGCGTGGTAGCGGGAGGCTCAGGGTTAACGGACACCGCCACCGGTGAGGCAGTCAACCTGTCGCTCAATGGCGGCGTGGTCGAAGGCCGCACGGCCACCACCAACCTGCTGGTGTTCACGGTCAGCGTGGCCGCCAATGGTGAGGTCACCCTCGACCAGATCCGCGCCATAGTGCATCCCGATGCGACCAATCCCGATGATTCGAAGACGTTGACCTCGGACACTCTGGTGACGCTGACGGCAACCAAGACCGATGGAGACGGCGACAGCGCCCAGGCCACCCTCAACATCGGGCAGAACCTGGTGTTCAAGGATGACGCCCCCAGCATCAGCACCACCGGCACCGAGCCAACGCTGACGGTGGACGAAACGGTACTGGCAACCAACGATACCAAGAGCTTTGCCGCCAACTTCAGTTCGGCGTTTGGCGCCGACGGTGCGGGCACGCTGACCTACGCGCTGGGCGTGGTGGTCGGTGCCTCCGGGCTGACCGATACGGCCACCGGTGAGGCAGTCAACCTGTCGCTCAACGGTGGCGTGGTCGAAGGCCGAACGGCCACCACCAACCTGCTGGTGTTCACCGCTAGCGTCGCCGCCAATGGTGAGGTCACCCTCGACCAGATCCGCGCCGTGGTGCATCCCAACACCAGCAATCCCGACGATTCGAAGACCCTGACCGCGGACAATCTGGTGACGCTGACCGCGACCATCACCGACAAGGACGGCGACAGCACCCAGGCGACCCTCAACATCGGCCAGAACCTGGTGTTCAAGGATGACGGGCCAAGCATCAGCACCACCGGCACGGAACCAACGCTGACGGTGGACGAAACGGTGCTGGCGACCAACGACACCCAGAGCTTTGCGTCTAACTTCACCTCGGCGTTTGGTGCCGATGGCGCCGGCACGCTGACCTATGCACTGGGCGTGGTGGTGGGGGCCTCCGGGCTGACCGACACGGCCAGCGGCCAGGCGGTGAACCTGTCGCTCAACGGCGGCGTGGTCGAAGGCCGCACGGCCACCAGCAACCTGCTGGTGTTCACGGCCAGCGTGGCCGCCAACGGCGACGTCACCCTTGACCAGCTCCGCGCCGTGGTGCATCCCGACGCCACCAATCCGGATGATTCGAAGACCCTGTCGGCGGACAACCTGGTGACGCTGATAGCAACCAAGACCGATGGAGACGGTGACAGCGCCCAGGCGACCCTCAACATCGGGCAGAACCTGGTGTTCAAGGACGACGGCCCAACACTCGCCTTCGGCAACCTGATCGGGACCGGTAGCATCCTTCCACAACAAGGGTACTGGGATCATTCAAACGGAGCCGACGGACTGGGTGCAACCGGTCTGGATATTTCGTTGGTGAATAACCAGTTCACCCTCGTCCGGCCAGACAACACGACCACCACCGGAACCGGCACGCTCACCGAGCAGTCACCTTCACCGGACGTCAACGGCGCGTTCCACTTTGCAGGCACGTTGACCGGCGATTTCGACAACAACGCCGCCACCGCGAATACCACCGTCGACTACACGCTGACCGCCTTAGCCAATGGCACCTATACACTGGACCTGGTGCAAGGCTTCAGTTCGCAGATCGTACTCAGCAGTGCCGACGGTTCGCTCAGTGCCGGTGGCCCGGATCCGGTGCGCACACTGTTGATCCCGGCGCAGAATCCACCGACCATTCCTTCACCATCAGAGGAGATTGTGTTCTTTTCCGCGAAGGCGCTTGCGTCGACTTCGGACATCCTGACCGGCATCGGGGTCGGGAAACCCGACCCCACCGAAGCCCAGCTACAAACCACCCCCCTGCCGTCGTACATTGACCCGGCGGCCATGAACGTCAGCACGTCCGGCATCGGCGTCGCCAATAACATTCTCCAGGGAGACAACCTGGTGGCCATCAGCAATGCCGATGAAAGTTTCGTGATCAATCCGGAAAGCTTGCTGGCGGGCATGAAGATCTTCATCGATAACTCCGTGGGGGGTTACAACACGGCGACCGAGGACCTGTACTACAGGGCCTACTACGAGGATGGCACGTTCTCGGCCCTCACCGAGGTGAACACCGTAACACCGGAAGCCGGCGGACAAGTGTCCTTCCTCGTTCAGCAGCAGGGCACGAAGTTGATCGACGCGGTTCAGCTCACGATGGGCCGAGGCGATGTCAAGATCCCGGTGATCGAGTTCATTAAACCGACCGAAAGCCTGGCCAGCGATATCAAGCTGGCATTCAACGCGACGCTGACGGACAAGGATGGGGACTCGGCGACAAGTGCGTTTGACGCCAACCTGTTCGCCAACGACCTGGGCACCACCTTCGACTTCACGCTGGTGGGCACGGCCGGTGAGCGGGATGCCTTCAACGTCGATTTGTCATTCGCCCAAAACAAGTACCAGATCACCGGCTTCGATGCGAGCGCAGGGCTGCGCGACACGCTGGTGCTCAACGGCGACCAGAGCTCCGTTGCCCAGATCGACAACAGCGGCGCAAACAGCATCGTGACGGTTACCGAAACGGGCGGACAAATCACCACCATCACCCTGGTCGGGGTTGATCTGCTGAGTACCGACATCGTCCATGGCAGCGCCTGAGGCAGCGCGTGTGTGAAGGATGCGAGGGTGGTGAAAACCACCCTCGCTTTTTTTTGCAGTTCCGGGAGGTGAACAGACGCTTCGGCAAACGAGATTTCATCTATCTGCGCCCTCCGCACCCTGCTACTTGAGCCTGACTCACGCGCTGGCGGTTAAAGCCCGAGGGAGCATCAGCGGCCTGTGCTCATTCACAAACGGAATATGGGCAGCACGCCTTCGCGTCCTCATCCCGTTTCCCCTCCCAAGTAGGCCGAAACTCCCACCCCGCTTGGGAGTATCGGCCGATGTGCAATTCCCGGCGATTAGTCATAGTTGCAGAGGTCAATGGTCCGACCTCGATGACCGCAATGGCTCAGGAGAAAATCATGACTATTCGCGAGCAAAACTCATCGCTAACGAGCGATCCGACTTCCCTCAACTTAACGTCACTTACGGCCAACGCTCTGAGCGTGGTGCCCGGCGCGAACGTTACGCTGGACGAAACAGCCGGGTTGCAGAACCTCACCGCCACGCCAAGCCCCGCGGGAGACGCTGACGATAACGATATTCTGGTGGCGTCCCTGCCCTCGGCCTTTTCTACCCGTTTGACTGCACTGGGTGCAGGTACCGCAACGGGTGCGGCCTTGAGTGGCTATACCGGTGCTGCGGGCAACACGGGCAGCAATGCCTTCACCCTCACCGACCCGTCCGGCGTTACCGATATCCGCTTCGTCGACAGCGCTGGCGCACCGCTCAATGGCCTGGATAGCGGACTGGATACCCTCGATGGCACCAGCATCCTTCTCTACACGGATACGAGCAACAATAACATCGTTGTGGGCCGCGCCGGGGGCCCAGCCGGCGCGATCGTGCTCGCTGGCTATATCGAAGAAACCGGATCGCCGGTCTCGGGCGGCAAGATCTGGACTGTGGAGTACCAACCGCTGAAGCATCCGGATATGACGAACCCCGATGATTCGCTCAATTTACTGAATAAGGTGTTCATCGGAGTCACTCAGGACCTGGGATTCAGCCTGGCCGGTGCGCCCTCCGGTCAGAACCTGTTCCTGATGTTCACGAAAGCGAACCCGACCGTTGTCAATGATGGTGGTGTCATGCGGATCACCGATCCCACCATCATCGCCACCGGCAAGGACCCTGCAGACCAGTCTAGTGGCGCCAATATAAACACCGGCGACACGATCAATACCAGCCAGGGCGGTGGCCCGACCACCATCGGCACCAATAACCAGATGATTACGGAACAGGAAGGCATCCGCTTTTCGTTCGTCACCGGCGCCAGGCAGGATGTGACCGTTCCCAACCTTAGTCAGACCGAAGCCGATGTTGAGTCCAACATCGACTTTACCGGCGTCTACAATTCGACATCGGCCAATTTCGACGTCGTGCAGTTGCAAAGCGGCAAGAGTGCTGTGGTAAAAATCAGCGCATTCAATACCGCTGCTGAACCTGGCGCGAATTTCATCAACGGCTATGCGAATGACGCGCCGGTTGCCATCACCAATGTTCAAGTCATCAACAATAGCACCGGGCTGGTGATCGAAAATTCCGACGGCTCTGTGAATGATCCGACCATCACCATCAGCTTTACGGGTGGGGTTGCAACACTCACCGGCATTAAAGCCGGCTACCAGATTGAATACACCACAACTTCGGATCACAACCGCGTACTCATCGAGAACGGCGCGGCCCTAGACGCCAGAGGCGATAACCACGCCGATTTTGATATCGGCGGCTTCTCGCTGCGCAAAGCCTCCACCTCGACCGCCGAAATCGGCTCCAAGATGATCTTCGAGGACGATGGGCCAAGCATCAGCGCCACCGGCACGGAACCAACGCTGACGGTGGACGAAACGGTGCTGGCCACCAACGACACCCAGAGCTTTACCGCCAACTTCACTTCGGCGTTTGGCGCCGATGGCGCGGGCACGCTGACCTATGCACTGGGCGTGGTGGCGGGCGGCTCCGGGCTGACGGATACCGCCACCGGTGAGGCAGTCAACCTGTCGCTCAACGGCACAGTGGTCGAAGGTCGAACGGCCATCACCAACCTGCTGGTGTTCACCGTCAGTGTGGCCGCCAATGGTGACGTCACCCTTGACCAGATCCGTGCCGTGGTGCATCCCGACACGACCAATCCGGATGATTCGAAGACGCTGACCTCGGACAATCTGGTGACCCTGACCGCAACCATCACCGACAAGGACGGCGACAGCGCTCATGCCACGCTCAACATCGGGCAGAACCTGGTGTTCAAGGATGACGGGCCAAGCATCAGCACCACTGGCACGGAGCCAACCCTGACGGTTGACGAAACGGTACTGACCACCGACGCCACCCAGAGCTTCGCGGCTAACTTCACCTCGGCATTTGGCGCTGACGGTGCGGGCACGCTGACCTATGCGCTGGGCGTGACTGCCGGCCCTTCGGGGCTGACCGATACAGCCACCGGTGAGGCGGTGAACCTGTCACTCAACGGCACCGTAGTCGAAGGCCGCACCGCCACCACCAACCTGCTGGTGTTCACTGTCAGCGTGGCGGCTAATGGCGACGTCACCCTCGACCAGCAACGGGCCGTGGTACATCCAGACCCAACCAATCCGGATGATTCGACCAGCCTGACCTCGGACAATCTGGTGACGCTGACCGCCACCATCACCGACAAGGACGGCGACAGTGCCCATGCAACGCTGAACATCGGCCAGAACCTGGTGTTCAAGGACGACGGACCGAGCATCAGCACCACTGGCACGGAGCCAGTCCTGACGGTTGACGAAACGGTACTGACCACCGACGCCACCCAGAACTTCGCCGCGAACTTCAGCTCGGCGTTTGGCGCCGACGGTGCGGGTACGCTGACCTATGCATTGGGCGTGGTCGCGGGCGGTTCCGGGCTGACCGATACCGCTACCGGCCAAGCGGTGAATTTGTCGCTTAACGGTACAGTCGTGGAAGGCCGCACGGCGATTAGCAACGATCTGGTATTCACCGTCAGCGTCGCCGCCAATGGTGACGTTACCCTCGACCAGATCCGCGCCGTGGTACATCCCGATGCAACCAATCCGGATGATTCGACCAGCCTGACCTCGGACAACCTGGTGACCCTGACCGCCACCATCACCGACAAGGACGGTGACAGTGCCCATGCCACGCTCAACATCGGGCAAAACCTGGTGTTCAAGGACGACGGGCCCAGCATCAGCACCACCGGCACGGAACCAGTCCTGACGGTCGATGAAACAGTACTGACCACCGACGCCACCCAGAGCTTCGCGGCTAACTTCAGCTCGGCGTTTGGCGCCGACGGCGCGGGGACGCTGACCTATGCGCTGGGCGTGGTAGCCGGTGCCTCCGGACTGACCGATACGGCCACCGGTGAAGCCGTCAACCTGTCACTCAACGGCACCGTAGTCGAAGGCCGCACGGCCACCACCAACCTGCTGGTGTTCACCGTCAGCGTGGCGGCTAATGGCGACGTCACCCTCGACCAGCAACGGGCCGTGGTGCATCCCGACCCAACCAATCCCGATGATTCGACCAGTCTGACCTCGGACAACCTGGTGACCCTGACGGCCACCATCACCGACAAGGATGGCGACAGTGCCCATGCCACGCTGAACATCGGGCAGAATCTGGTGTTCAAAGACGACGGACCGAGCATCAGCACCACCGGCACGGAGCCAACCCTGACGGTTGACGAAACGGTACTGACCACCGACGCCACCCAGAGCTTTGCAGCGAACTTCAGCTCGGCGTTTGGCGCCGACGGTGCGGGGACGCTGACCTATGCGCTGGGCGTGGTGGCGGGTGCCTCCGGGCTGACCGACACGGCCACCGGTGAGGCAGTCAACCTGTCACTCAACGGTGCAGTGGTCGAAGGCCGCACGGCCACCACTAACCTGCTGGTGTTCACTGTCAGTGTCGCCGCCAACGGTGACGTCACCCTCGACCAGCAACGGGCGGTGGTGCATCCCGATCCAACCAATCCGGATGATTCGACCAGTCTGACCTCGGACAATCTGGTGACCCTGACCGCTACCATCACCGACAAGGACGGCGACAGTGCCCATGCCACGCTGAATATTGGACAGAACCTGGTGTTCAAAGACGACGGACCGAGCATCAGCACCACCGGCACGGAGCCAACCCTGACGGTTGACGAAACGGTACTGACGACCGACGCCACCCAGAGCTTCGCAGCTAACTTCAGCTCGGCGTTTGGCGCTGACGGTGCGGGTACGCTGACCTATGCGCTGGGCGTGGTAGCCGGTGCCTCCGGACTGACCGATACGGCCACCGGTGAAGCCGTCAACCTGTCGCTCAACGGCAGCGTAGTGGAAGGTCGCACGGCCACCACCAACCTGCTGGTGTTCACCGTCAGCGTGGCGGCTAATGGCGACGTCACCCTCGACCAGCAACGGGCCGTGGTGCATCCCGATCCAACCAATCCGGATGATTCGACCAGTCTGACCTCGGACAACCTGGTGACCCTGACCGCCACCATCACCGACAAGGACGGCGACAGTGCCCATGCCACGCTGAACATCGGGCAAAACCTGGTGTTCAAGGACGACGGGCCCAGCATCAGCACCACTGGCACGGAACCAGTCCTGACGGTCGATGAAACAGTACTGACCACCGACGCCACCCAGAGCTTTGCAGCGAACTTCAGCTCGGCGTTTGGCGCCGACGGTGCGGGCACGCTGACCTATGCGCTGGGCGTGACTGCCGGCCCTTCGGGGCTGACGGATACAGCCACCGGTGAGGCCGTCAACCTGTCACTCAACGGCACCGTGGTCGAAGGCCGCACCGCCACCACCAACCTGCTGGTGTTCACTGTCAGTGTCGCCGCCAACGGCGACGTCACCCTCGACCAGCAACGGGCCGTGGTGCATCCCGATCCAACCAATCCGGATGATTCGACCAGTCTGACCTCGGACAACCTGGTGACCCTGACCGCCACGATCACCGACAAGGACGGCGACAGCGCCCATGCCACCCTGAACATCGGGCAAAACCTGGTGTTCAAGGACGATGGTCCAAGCATCAGCACCACCGGCACGGAGCCAACCCTGACGGTCGACGAAACGGTGCTGGCCACCAACGACACCGAGAGCTTTACCGCCAACTTCAGCTCGGCATTTGGCGCTGACGGTGCGGGTACGCTGACCTATGCACTGGGCGTGGTCGCGGGCGGTTCCGGGCTGACCGATACGGCCACCGGTGAGGCGGTGAACCTGTCACTCAACGGCACCGTGGTCGAAGGCCGTACGGCCACGACCAACCTGCTGGTGTTCACGGTCAGCGTCGCCGCCAATGGTGACGTCACCCTCGACCAGATCCGCGCCGTGGTACATCCCGATACCACCAATCCCGATGATTCGAAGACGCTGACCTCGGACAATCTGGTGACCCTGACCGCCACCATCACCGACAAGGACGGCGATAGTGCCCATGCCACGCTGAACATCGGCCAGAACCTGGTGTTCAAGGACGATGGTCCAAGCATCAGCACCACCGGCACGGAGCCAACCCTGACGGTCGACGAAACGGTGCTGGCCACCAACGACACCGAGAGCTTTACCGCCAACTTCAGCTCGGCATTTGGCGCTGACGGTGCGGGTACGCTGACCTATGCACTGGGCGTGGTCGCGGGCGGTTCCGGGCTGACCGATACGGCCACCGGTGAGGCGGTGAACCTGTCACTCAACGGCACAGTGGTCGAAGGCCGTACGGCCACCACCAACCTGCTGGTGTTCACCGTCAGTGTCGCCGCTAATGGCGACGTCACCCTCGATCAGATCCGTGCCGTGGTGCATCCCGACACGACCAATCCGGATGATTCGAAGACGCTGACCTCGGACAATCTGGTGACCCTGACCGCAACCATCACCGACAAGGACGGTGACAGTGCCCACGCGACCCTCAACATCGGGCAGAACCTGGTGTTCAAGGATGACGGACCCAGCATCAGCACCACCGGCACGGAACCGATCCTGACGGTCGACGAAACGGTGCTGACGACCGACGATACCAAGAGCTTCGCGGCGAACTTCACCTCGGCGTTTGGTGCCGATGGCGCGGGCACGCTGACCTATGCACTGGGCGTGGTCGCGGGCGCTTCCGGGCTGACCGACACCGCCACCGGTGAGGCGGTCAACCTGTCACTCAACGGCGGTGTGGTGCAAGGCCGCACGGCCACCACCAACCTGCTGGTGTTCACCGTCAGCGTGGCTGCCAACGGTGACGTCACCCTCGACCAACAACGGGCCGTAGTGCATCCCGATCCAAACAATCCGGATGATTCGACGAGCCTGTCAGCGGACAATCTGGTGACCCTGACCGCAACCAAAACCGACAAGGATGGCGACAGCGCCCATGCGACGCTGAACATCGGGCAAAACCTGGTATTCGAGGACGACGGCCCTACACTCGCCTTTGGCAACCTGATCGGAACCGGTAGCATCCTCCCACAACAGGGATACTGGGATCATTCAACCGGAGCCGACGGACTGGGTGCAACAGGTCTGGATATTTCGTTGGTGAATAACCAATTCACCCTCGTCAGGCCAGACAACACGACCACCACCGGGACCGGCACGCTCACCGAGCAATCGCCCTCACCGGATGTCAATGGCGCGTTCCACTTCGCAGGGACTCTGACCGGTGATTTCGACAACAACGCCGCCACCGCGAATACCTCCGTCGACTACACGCTGACCGCCTTTGCCAATGGCACCTATGCACTGGACCTGGTGCAAGGCTTCAGTTCCGAGATCGTGCTCAGCAGCGCCGACGGTTCGCTCAGTGCCGGCGGCCCGGATCCGGTGCGCACATTGCTGATCCCGCCGCAGAATCCGCCGACGATTCCTTCGCCATCTGAGGAGATTGTGTTCTTTTCCGCGAAAGCAACGGCGTCGACTGCGGACATCCTGACCGGTATCGGGCTTGGAGCCCCCGACCCCACCGAAGCCCAGCTACAGACCAACCCGCTGCCGTCGTACATCGACCCGAGGGCCATGAACGTCAGCACGTCCGGCATCGGCATCGCCAATAACCTGTTCCAGGGAGACAACCTGGCGGCCATCAGCAATGCCGATGAAAGCTTCGTGATCAACCCGGAAAGCCTGCTGACGAGCATGAAGGTCTTCATCGACAACTCCGTGGGGGGTTACGACACGGCGACCGAGGACCTGTACTACAGGGCCTTCTACGAGGATGGCACGTTCTCGAACCTGATCGAGGTGAACACCGTGACACCGGAGGCCGGTGGACAGGTGTCCTTCCTCATTCAGCAGCAGGGCACGAAGTTGATCGACGCTGTTCAGCTCACGATGGGCCGAGGCGAGATCAAGATCCCGACGATCGAGTTCACTCATGAGACCGAGAGCCTGGCCAGCGATGTCAAGCTGGCGTTCAACGCGACGCTGACAGACAAGGATGGGGACTCGGCGACGAGTACGTTCGACGCCAACCTGTTCGCCAACGACTTGGGCACCACCTTCGACTTCACGCTGGTGGGCACGAGTGGTGAGCGGGATGCCTTCAACATCGACTTGTCACTTCCTCAAAACAAGTACCAGATCACCGGCTTCGATGCGAGCGCAGGGCTGCGCGACACGCTGGTGCTCAACGGCGACCAGAACGCCGTTGTGCAGTCGATCGACAACAGCGGCGCCAACAGCGTCGTGACGGTTGCCGAAACGGGCGGACAAGTCACGACCATCACCTTGGTCGGGGTTGATGTTCTGAATACCGACATTGTCCATGGCAGCGCCTGAGGCAGCGCGTGCGTGAAAGGATGCGAGGGTGGTGGAAACCACCCTCGCATTTTTTTGCAGTGCCAATATCAGATCCGCACGGATCGCATTCGTTGTGAGCGCTCTAGCACCACAAGCCTTGAACACTGGCCCCCTGCGGCCAGGTCTGCGACGAGGACGACTAGTCTGAAACTCCCAGCCCGCGTGGGAGTTTCGGCTGATGCGTAATCCCCGGTGCTTCTCCATAGTCGACCAAAGGTCAACGGTCAGGCCTCGATGACCGCACTTGCTTTGGAGAAAATCATGGCTGCTATTGGCGAGCAAAATTCATCGCTAACAAGCGATCCTGCCCTCCTGTACATTCCGACCCTCGACTCAGTGGTGACAACATCGGTTACCACCAATGCCATGAGCGTCGTGGCCAGCGGCGCGAGCGTCACGCTGGACGAAACGGCCGGGTTGCAGAACGGCACTGCCACGCCAAGCCCTTTGGGAGACGCGGATGACAACGACATTCCGTTGGCGTCCCTGCCCTCGACTTTCTCTACCCGTTTGACCGCACTGGCAGCAGGTACCGCAACGGGTGCGGCCTTGAGCGGCTACACCGGTGCCGCAGGCAACACCGGCAGCAATGCGTTCAGCGTCACCGCTGACCCCGGAGCAAATATTACCGATATCAGTTTCGTCGACAGCGCCGGCGTACCGCTCAATGGCCTGGATAGCGGACTCGATACCCTCAATGGCACCAACATCCTTCTCTATACCGATACGAACAACAACATCCTTCTGGGCCGAGCCGGAAGCGCAACCGGCGCGATCGTGTTCGCAGCCTACATCGAAGAAACCGGATCGCCGGTCTCGGGCGGCAAGATCTGGACCGTGGAGTACCAACCGCTCAAGCATCCCGATGCGACGAACCCCGACGATGCAGTCAATCTGCTGAATAAGGTGTTCATCGGAGCCGGTCAAGACGCGGAGTTCAGTCTGGCCAATGCGCCGTCGGGCCAGCAGTTGTTCCTGATGTTCACGACCATGGGCGCGACGGCCGATGCGAACGGCCGGATTCCCGGTGTCTCGATCATCGTCACCGGCAGGGATCCGCTGGATCAGTCGGCAAGCAGTGCTGCCATCACCAGCGCCGACACGGTCAACAGCAGCCAGGGCGGCGGCAGCACAACCCTGGGCACCAACAACCAGGCGATCACCGAACAGGAAGGCCTGCGCTTCAGCTTTGTCAGCGGTGCCAAGGCGGACTTCACAATCCCCAACCTGACCCCGGGCGAAGCGGGTGTCGAACAGAACATCGACTTCACCCAGTACTTCGGCGCCCGCTCCGCGACCTTCAAGGTCGTGCAGGAGACGGGCGGCACGACTGCGAAGCTCTTGCTCACCGCCGTCAAGAACGCCGACAACGTCAGCGGGTCGCAGAGCGGTGTCAACTTCGTCAACAGCTACGCCAACGACAGCACCGAAAAGGTCGCGATCACCAACGGCAGCGTCACCGTCAAGACGTTCGCGGGCGCCACCGTCAGCGGCGTTGTCATCACCTACAACGCCGACGGCACGGTGTTGATCACCGGCGTTCCGACCGACTCGCAGATCACCTACAGCACGGCAACCGACCACAACCGCGTGATGATCGAGAACGCCGGGTTGCTGACCGACAAGAACGGCGACAAGACGCACGCTGACTTCGACATTGGCGGCTTCAAGGTGCTGCAGTCCAGCACGTCAACCGCCGAAATCGGCTCCAAGATGATTTTCGAGGACGACGGGCCGAGCATCAGCACCACGGGCACCGAACCGACGCTGACGGTGGATGAAACGGTACTGGCGACCAACGATACCAAGAGCTTTGCGCCTAACTTCACCTCGGCGTTTGGCGCTGATGGTGCCGGTACGCTGACCTATGCGCTGGGCGTGGTCGCCGGTGGCTCCGGGCTGACCGATACGGCCACCGGTGAAGCAGTCAACCTGTCGCTCAATGGCACGGTAGTGGAAGGCCGTACGGCCACCACCAACCAACTGGTATTCACGGTCAGCGTCGCCGCCAACGGCGACGTCACCCTCGACCAACTCCGCGCCGTGGTGCATCCCGATGCGACCAATCCGGATGATTCGAAGACGCTGACTTCGGACACCTTGGTGACGCTGACGGCAACCAAGACCGATGGGGACGGCGACAGTGTCCATGCCACCCTCAACATCGGCCAGAACCTTGTGTTCAAGGACGACGGACCGAGCATCAGCACCACCGGCACGGAACCGACCCTGACGGTCGACGAGACGGTGCTGGCGACCAACGATACCCAGAACTTTGCCGCGAACTTCACCTCGGCGTATGGCGCTGACGGAGCCGGCACGCTGACCTATGCGCTGGGCGTGGTGGTGGGAGCCTCAGGGCTGGTGGACACAGCCACGGGCGAGGCGGTGAACCTGTCGCTCAATGGCGGCGTGGTGGAAGGCCACACGGCCACCACCAACCTGCTGGTGTTCACCGTCAGCGTCGCCGCCAACGGCGACGTCACCCTCGACCAACTCCGGGCCGTGGTGCATCCCGACACGACCAATCCCGATGACTCGAAGACCCTGACCGCGGACAATCTGGTGACGCTGACGGCGACCAAAACCGACAAGGACGGCGACAGCGCCCAGGCAACCCTGAACATTGGGCAGAACCTGGTATTCAAGGACGACGGTCCGAGCATCAGCACCACCGGCACGGAACCTACGTTGACGGTGGACGAATCGGTGCTGGCGACCAACGATACCAAGAGCTTTGCCGCCAACTTCACCTCGGCGTTTGGCGCTGATGGTGCGGGTACGCTGACCTATGCGCTGGGCGTGGTGGCGGGAGGCTCCGGGCTGACCGACACCGCCACCGGCCAAGTGGTGAATTTGTCGGTTAACGGCGGCGTGGTGGAAGGCCGTACGGCCACGAGCAACGACCTGGTGTTCACGGTCAGCGTCGCCGCCAATGGTGACGTCACCCTCGACCAACTCCGCGCCGTGGTGCATCCCAACACGACCAATCCCGATGATTCGAAAACGCTGACGTCGGACAGCCTGGTAACCCTGACGGCGACCAAAACCGACAAGGACGGCGACAGCGCCCAGGCTACCCTGAACATCGGGCAGAACCTGGTGTTCAAGGACGACGGGCCAAGTATCAGCACCACCGGTACGGAACCGACGCTGACGGTCGACGAAACGGTGTTGGCGACCAACGACACCAAGAGCTTTGCCGCCAACTTCACCTCGGCGTTTGGCGCCGACGGTGCGGGCACCCTGACCTATGCGCTGGGCGTGGTCGCGGGAGGCTCCGGGCTGACGGATACGGCCACGGGCCAGGCAGTCAACCTGTCGCTCAACGGCGGCGTGGTGGAAGGCCATACGGCGATTAGCAACGACCTGGTGTTCACGGTCAGCGTCGCCGCCAATGGCGACGTCACCCTCGACCAGATCCGCGCTGTGGTGCATTCCGTCACGACTAACCCCGATGACTCGACGGGTCTGACCTCGGACGATCTGGTGACCCTGACGGCAACCAAAACCGACAAGGACGGCGACAGCGCCCAGGCCACCCTCAACATCGGGCAGAACCTGGTGTTCAAGGATGACGGGCCAAGCATCAGCACCACCGGCACGGAACCTACGTTGACGGTGGACGAAACGGTGCTGGCGACCAATGATACCAAGAGCTTTGCCGCCAACTTCAGCTCGGCGTTTGGCGCTGATGGCGCCGGCACCCTGACCTATGCACTGGGCGTGGTCGCCGGTGGCTCCGGGCTGACCGATACGGCCACCGGTGAGGCAGTCAACCTGTCGCTCAACGGCGGCGTGGTGGAAGGCCGCACGGCCACCACCAGCCAGTTGGTGTTCACGGTCAGCGTCGCCGCCAATGGTGAGGTTACCCTCGACCAGATCCGCGCCGTGGTGCATCCCGATGCGACCAATCCGGATGATTCGAAGACCCTGACTGCGGACACTTTGGTCACGCTGACAGCAACCAAGACCGATGGTGATGGCGACAGCGCCCAGGCCACGCTCAACATCGGACAGAACCTGGTGTTCAAGGATGACGGGCCAAGCATCAGCACCACCGGCACCGAGCCAACGCTGACGGTGGACGAAACGGTGCTGGCGACCAACGATACCAAGAGCTTCGCGGCTAACTTCACCTCGGCGTTTGGCGCTGACGGTGCCGGCACGCTGACCTATGCGCTGGGCGTGGTCGCGGGCGGCTCCGGGCTGGTGGACACAGCCACGGGCCAGGCGGTCAACCTGTCGCTCAACGGCGGCGTGGTAGAAGGCCACACGGCCCTTAGCAACGATCTGGTGTTCACGGTCAGTGTGGCCGCCAATGGCGACATCACCCTCGACCAACTCCGCGCCGTGGTGCATCCCGTCACGACCAATCCCGATGATTCGAAGACCCTGACCGCGGACAACCTGGTAACCCTGACGGCGACCAAGACCGACAAGGACGGCGACAGCGCCCAGGCGACCCTCAACATCGGGCAGAACCTGGTGTTCAAGGACGACGGACCGAGCATCAGCACCACCGGCACGGAGCCGACACTGACGGTCGACGAGACGGTGCTGGCGACCAACGATACCAAGAGCTTTGCGTCTAACTTCAGTTCGGCGTATGGCGCCGACGGTGCGGGTACGCTGACCTATGCACTGGGCGTGGTGGTGGGGGCCTCCGGGCTGACCGACACGGCCAGCGGCCAGGCGGTAAACCTGTCGCTCAACGGCGGCGTGGTCGAAGGCCGCACGGCCACCAGCAACTTGCTGGTGTTCACGGCCAGCGTCGCCGCCAACGGTGACGTCACCCTCGACCAACTCCGCGCGGTGGTGCATCCCAACGCCAGCAATCCCGATGATTCAACGACGCTGTCGGCGGACAACCTGGTGACCCTGATAGCGACCAAGACCGATGGGGACGGCGACAGCGCCCAGGCGACCCTCAACATCGGGCAGAACCTGGTGTTCAAGGACGACGGCCCGTCACTCGCCTTCGGCAACCTGATCGGGACCGGTAGCATCCTTCCACAACAAGGGTACTGGGATCATTCGAACGGAGCCGACGGGCTGGGGGCAACCGGGCTGGATATTTCGTTGGTGAACAACCAGTTCACCCTCGTCCGGCCAGACAACACGACCACCACCGGAACCGGCACGCTCACCGAGCAGTCGCCCTCACCGGACGCCAACGGCGCGTTCCACTTCGCAGGGACGTTGACCGGCGATTTCGACAACAACGCCGCCACCGCGAATACCAGCGTCGACTACACGCTGACCGCCTATAGCAATGGCACCTATACACTGGACCTGGTGCAAGGCTTCAGTTCGACGATCGTGCTCAGCAGTGCCGATGGCTCGCTCAGTGCTGGCGGCCCGGACCCGGTGCGCACCTTGCTGATCCCGGCGCAGAATCCGCCGACGATTCCTTCGCCCTCCGAGGAGATTGTGTTCTTTTCCGCGAAAGCGACGGCGACGACCGGAGACATCCTGACCGGCATCGGGGTTGGGAAACCCGACCCCACCGAAGCCCAGCTACAGACCACCCCCCTGCCCTCGTACATCGACTCGGCGGCCATGAACGTCAGCACATCCGGCATCGGCGTCGGCAATAACCTTCTTCAGGGAGACAACCTGGTGGCCATCAGCGCTGCCGATGAAAGTTTCGTGATCAATCCGGAGAGTCTGCTGACGGGGATGAAGATCTTCATCGACAACTCCGTGGCGGGGTACAACACGGCGACCGAGGACCTGTACTACAGGATCTACTACGAGGATGGCTCGTTTTCGAACCTCACCGAGGTGAACACCCTGACACCGGAGGCCGGCGGACAGGTGTCCTTCCTCATTCAGAAGCAAGGCGCGTTGCTGATCGACGCGGTTCAGCTCACGATGGGCCGAGGCGAGATCAAGATCCCGGTGATCCAATTCATTCAGCAGACCGAGAACATGGCCAGCGATATCAAGCTGGCGTTCAACGCGACGCTGACGGACAAGGATGGGGACTCGGCGACGAGTGGTTTCGACGCCAACCTGTTCGCCAACGACTTGGGCACCACCTTCGACTTCACGCTGGCTGGCACGGCCGGTGAGCGGGATGCCTTCAACGTCGACCTGTCATTCACCCAGAACAAGTACCAGGTCACCGGCTTCGATGCGAGCGCAGGGCTGCGCGACACGCTGGTGCTCAACGGCGACCAGGGCGCCGTTGCCCAGATCGACAACAGCGGCGCAAACAGCATCGTGACGGTTACCGAAACGGGCGGACAAATAACCACCATCACCCTGGTCGGGGTCGATCTGCTGAGTACTGACATTGTCCATGGCAGCGCCTGAGGCGGCGTGCGCGTAAAAGAATGCGAGGGTGGTGGAAACCACCCTCGCATGTCTTACAGGTCTGATATGGGATTCACGGACGGCGACACAGTGACGGCCTGGGCGCCCCAAAGAAATTCAGCGCAGTTCCACCCAAGTGGACTCGGGCGGTTCTTCGTTGTTGGTGAGCCCGTGCTTCTGTGCATATATCAGCAAGTCGATACGGTTAACGAGATTAAGCTTTTGATAAATGTTACTGAGGTGGTTGTGCACGGTGTGCTCGCTGATACCCAGGCGCCCGGCGATGCACATGTATTTGGCAGACGGATCCCCCACGATGGCGCGAATCAGTTCCCTTTCACGCAGCGTCAACCGCGCCTGTTTCGCCTGCTCCGAATTGCATTTCAAAGGTATATGCCCGGTCGCGGCATAGTCAGAAAGCCCACCGACCCAGGCTCTATCCAGCCCGATGTCGCGATGGTGGACCTGGATGATGGCTCGGATGATCGATTCTGTCGGGTCTTCCGCCAGCACGACGCCGCGTGCGCCCGCCTCTATTGCCTGGGCAACAGGGACGGTTTCGTACAGGCTCTTGAGCACCAGGACTTTCATTTCGGCGCTATGGGCGAGCCCCGCGACGACCGCCAATGGATTCAGCGCATCCGGAAAAAAACTGAAAAAAATGACATCGGGACGCAACTGATCGGCAAGATCCAGCGCTTTGGTATAGGTGGTGGCCTGCCCGCTCACTTCCATCTGAGGCTTGCGGGCATTGATTAAGTCTTGAAGGCCCATAAGAACAAGGGGACGACAGTCGATCAGCATCACGCTTATTGGTTTTATTTGGGTCGTCATTACCGTCCTGACTCCCTTGAAAAATGCACGATGGCCTCCACCCGTTGGCCTTCCTGGATCAGCAACTCAATCACCTGGCCACCACGATTGAAGGACAGATGCGAGCGCCGACAGGCCTTGACAGTGCCCGCCCGGTATTAGCCTTTGGGACACTTCCACCCGTTGCACCGGCAGGGATTGCGGACGTTCCCAGAAGCCGGGCAAAAGCCATCGAAACAACAGAAATAGGAATAATCATCAATAGTTTGCGTTTGATGATGTGCTCCTTCGAACCGCTCAACTGAGTCTAGGCCAGCCCGGCGCACTGCCAGCCTAGCCATTTGCCAGTCGTCGACTTAGCCTCATACAGGTAGCCCGGTCGACGTACCCAAGGGCGCCCTCACCCCTAGAAAATCAAGGTCTTAGGCTCGCCGCCGACGACCTGCGGTCACAGCCTGATCCGATCAAAATCGTCAATTAACCGACGAATGGCGCGCAGCAAAGTATGACAATAAAACAACCGTCAATTTATCGGCGAAATCTACCTCGCCGAACCACCCGCAAGCCGGCCTCAGGCCCGTGGGGCAGGCACTGAAAAACCAGTCTGGGGAGGGTATACAACGTCGGTATTGCAGGCAGGATCAGGGGGATGTGAGTTTTTTGCTGGAGCTGCCGGGGCTCAACCAGGCATTGACGTTTTCGACACTCTCGACAGGAGGCTTGCCCGCCCAGCGATTGAGCGTGAAGACATTGGTGACGAAGTCGTATTGCGTCTTGAGCAGATCACGACGAGCCCGGAATTCGTTGCGTACGCTGGTCAGTACATCGACGGCATTGACCATTCCGTAACTGAGTCCTTTTTCTGCCGCCACTCTGGACAGCTGTGCCGAGGCCAAAGCATGCCGGCTCGCACTGATCTTCTCTGCGCTCGAGTTGGCGGTCAGGTAAGCAGTGGTGATCTCCTTGACCACCTGGCGCTGGACTGCTTCCAGTTGCTGCTCCGCCACAATCTGATCCTGGTAGAGCCCCCGCACCCGCGCCGAGGTTGAACCACCGCTGTATATCGGCACTTGCACGCCAATACCGGCGACATAGCTGTCGGTACGCGGCGCCAGGGAGTTGTTGTAGCCCTCGTTGGTCTGTTGCGCGCTCAGAGACAGGCTCACGGTCGGATAGTGCCCGCCCTTGCCGCCGCGCAACGCAGCGCCTGCGGCCTCGACACCACTTTCGTTGGCCTTGAGCGCCGGGTTTTGCGCTATACCCTCGCGGACCCAGGTTTCAAGACTCTGCGTCGACACCTGTAGTTGCACGTCATCGCGAATCCGGTTGAGCTTCTCCTTGACCGGCCGGCCGACGATTTCCGCCAGTGCCTCGCGGGTGATACTGGCCTGGTTCTGGGCATCCAGTTCCTGCGCCACCAGCAAATCGACCCGGGCCTTGAGGTCGAGCTGATCGGTAATCAATGCCAGCTGCTTTTCGTACAACGCATTGACCCTGTCCAGGCTCTTTTGCGTGGTTTGACGCTCCGCCTTTACCAACTCCAGTTCATCCTCGGCCGCCAACGCGGCGAAGTAACGCTGGGCCAAATCCACTGTGGCCTCGGCTTGGGCCTCCTGCGCTTCTGATTCGGTTTGCTTGGCCAGGCTTTTGAATCTTTGGTAGTTCTCCCACGCGGCCTTGTTGTAGAGGTACTGACGCAGCACCAGGCTGTAGATTTCGCTATCGTAACTGCGCTGCACCAGGTCGCTCTCCTGATGAATCCGGTTCTGCCCGGCGTTGAGCGATATCTGTGGTAACAGCGAGCCCAGGGCCTCGCGCTGATGTTCCTCGCCCGCCTTCGCTCGCGCATACGAGGCCAATACTCGCGGATCTTCCAGCCGGGCTTCGCGATACAACTGCATGAGGTCAGTGGAATACGTCGAGGCATTGACCCCGGTCGGCTTTGCTTCAGTGGTTTGCGCCAGAACGGCACCCGCGGCAAACATGAACGCCCCGCCCAGCAGAACTGTCGACGCTCGCATGATCACTCCTCGATCAACGCTTGAGAGATGACATTGCGGGCCGGCTGCAGAAGGTACTGCAACAGCGTGCGTTGCCCCGTGATGATCAACACGTCCGCAGGCATCCCCGGCAGTAATTTGCGATCACCCAAGGCGCGCACACCGGCTTCGGTGACCCGGACCCGGGCCAGGTAATAGGGAGTCCCGCTCTTTTCGTTGACCAGCCGGTCCGCCGAGACATTGATGACCTCGCCCTGGATCACTGGCGTGGTCGCACTGTTGAACGCGCCGAAACGGATATCGGCACGCTTGCCGATGGCGATGCGATCGATATCGACCGGCGCCACCTGGGCCTCTATGACCAGTTCAGAAACCGAGGGAACGATGTCCAGCAAAGGCGTCGCCGAGCGCACGACGCCGCCAATCGTATGCACCGTCATGCCTATCACCATGCCCGATTCGGGTGCGCGGATGATGATATGGCTGAGCCGGTCTTCCAGGGCGGAAGCCTTCTCTTGCAGGTCGTAGATTTTGGTCTGGACATCGGCCAATTGTTTGGCGACATCGGCATTGAAGTCTTTATCGACTTGTAGAATCTGCAGCTGTGTTTCGTTGATCTGCAGGCGCGTCCTGGTGATGGTCGAACGATGGTCGGCCAATTCGGACTTGACCATTTCCAGCTTGCGCTGCTGCTCAAGCAGGCGTTGTTTGTCGACGAACCCTTGTGACAACATGTCTGTCAATTCAACGATTTCACCGCTGTAGGATTTATTCAGTTGGCTCTTGACCCCGATCATCGCCTCCAGCCCCTTGATCTGTTGATTCAACTGACCAATACGCTCTTGCAGCACCGATATCTGGCCCAACCGTGAGCCCCGTCGTGCGTTGAATACCTGGGTCTCGCCCTGGCGCGCCTCGGCACCTCGCAGGCTGTCGGCATCGGTCATGACGTCAAAGCCAATCACCGACAGATTGTCCCGCTCAGCCTTGAGTCTTGCCTCCATGGCTCTGGCGGCAATGAGCTGGCTTCGGGTCATCTCGTATTCGGATCGCAGCTGGGCATCATCGAGAATAATCAGCGGGTCATCCTGCTTGACGATGTCACCGTCATGGGCCAACACCTCTTTGACGATGCCACCTTCGAGGTGTTGTACCGTTTTCCGGTAAGCCTGCACGGTAACCACACCAGGCGCGTAAGCCGCGCCATCGATCGGTGCGACCGCCGCCCAGGTGCCGAACACCCCGAAGGTCATCAATAAAATGCCAAAACCCAGGCGACGGATCTTTCGATCAGATACCGCCAGGTCGGCGAAGTTATCTGTTTGACGACTGAGCATCGTACTGTTCATCGGCATCACCCTTGCGAGTAGCCACCGAAGCCACGCTTGCGCCTGCTTGCGTGGCGTGCTTTTGTGCCCGCTGCGCGAGTTCGGCCAGCACTTGTTCGCGTGGTCCATAGAGACTGATGGCGCCATCACTCATCACCATCAGCCGGTCAAGTTGGGACACAATGTTGGTTCGGTGGGTAATCACAAAAACGGTTGCACCTGTCAGCTTGAGCTGCTGGATGGCCACCGCCAGGGCACGATCACCAACTTCGTCGAGATTGGAATTGGGCTCGTCGAGGATAATCAGCCGCGGGTTGCCATACAGGGCACGGGCCAGGCCGATGCGTTGGCGCTGCCCTCCCGACAGCATGACGCCATCGCTGCCAATGACGGTGTCATAGCCATCGGGCAACAGCAGAATCATTTCGTGAACGCCGGCAGACTTGGCCGCCAGAACGACTTTCTCGGAGTCGACCTCGGCGAAGCGGGCAATGTTCTCGCTGACGCTGCCTTCGAATAATTCAATGTCCTGGGGCAAGTAACCTATGTACGGCCCGAGTTCATGCTTGTCCCACGCGCTGATGTCCGCGCCATCGAGCCGGACCACCCCATGCTGCGCCGCCCATACCCCCATCAGTGCCCTGGCCAGGGTGGACTTGCCCGCGGCACTTGGACCGATGATTCCGACAATGCAGCCGGCAGGTACGCTGAAACTCATGTTTTTGATGATCGGGATTTTCGAGCCAGGTGCCGCGACGATCAGATTCTCCACCTGCACATGCCCCTGAGGTGCAGGCAGTGTCATACGCTCGGGCTGAGCCTGTTGTTTGTCGAGGATGTCGTTGAGACGGCGGTACTGCGAACGGGCCGCAATAAAGCCCTTCCAGCTGCCGATAATCAGATCGATGGGGGCCAAGGCGCGCCCTAGCAGCACGGACCCGGCAAACACCATGCCTGGCCCCACCTGGTGATCCACGGTCAGGTACGCCCCCAGACCAAGGATCAGTGATTGCACCAGGATCCGGAAGGACCTGGAAAGCGTGCTGATGATGCCACCTCTGTCGCTCGCCCCGGACTGCAGCAACAGGACATTTCTCTGGCGACGCCCCCAACGGTCCATCAGGGTTTCAAGCATGCCCATGGACTCGATGACTTCAGCGTTGCGCAGATTTTTCGTGGTGTGGAGCGTCGCGCTGATATGTTCCTTGTTAGCCTGGGCAAGTGCCGGCCCCGTCAACCTCTCGTTGAGAAACGCGAGCAATAACAACAACAACGCACTGCCCACCGCTACCCAGCCATACCAGGGATGGAACATGAACATCACAGCGACATAGATAGGCAACCAGGGCGCATCGAAAAAGGCGAACAATCCATTGCCGGAGAGAAACTGTCTCAAGCCCGTCAAGTCGTTGAGCGACTGGGCCGAGGCATCCATGCCGCCACTTTCCAGCGCCCGTTTGAAACTGGCCTTATAGACCTGGCGACCCAGCAACACATCCAGCCGGGTACTGACCCGAACCATGATGCGTGAACGCACCCATTCCAGAGAACCGAGTGTTACCACCAACCCGGTCATGATCAGCGTCAGCATCGCCAGGGTCGTCAGACTTCCGCTGGTGACCACTCGTCCATACACCTGAAGCATATAGAAGGTAGGAACGAGCATCAGCGCGTTGATGAAAAAGCTGAAAAAACCAACAGAAACAAAGCTGTCTCTACAGGCTTTCAACGCTATTTTCAGACTGTTTTCAGGTGTGTTTCGCATGGAAACCCCTGCTCGAAAAGCCATACCTTGAGGAGCTTAGATCATGCCGAACGACTGTGCGCAGCCGTTGGCCAGATCGCCCCGGACAACGGGTTTCACCCCCGGGCTGGCGGTCTTTTCGACTGGATGCAAGTAAAGCGTCACCGACAAGATCCGTTCCGCCAGTACTTGTCCTATCCTTCCCTCCAACCCATCACTGCGGACATCAAAATGCCCAGCCCCGAATCCACCCTCCTCCAGAGCTGGCACCACAACGCCAAGCCCTGGATCGAGGCTATCCGCACCGGCACCATCGAAAGCCGCCTCAAGGTCACCGACCAGGCAATCCTGCTGGCGATACTGGGCCGCCAACCCGAGCGCGTGCTCGACCTCGGCTGCGGCGAGGGCTGGCTGTTGCGTGCTCTGGCTGAACGGGCCATCGAGGCGGTCGGTGTGGATGGCGATGCGACACTGGTCGAGGCAGCGCGGGCGGCGGGCTCTTCGCGGGTGCATTTGGCGAGCTATGAAGAGCTGGTAGAGGCGAAGGTGGACATCGGCAGCGACTACGACCTGATCTGCGCCAACTTCGCCCTGTTGCACCAGGACATCATCCCCCTGCTCGCCGCCATGAACGCCCTGCTCACCCCCGGTGGCGCGCTGGTGATCCAGACGCTGCATCCGTGGACCGCGGCGGCGGGCGACTATCAGGACGGTTGGCGGGAAGAAACCTTCGCCGGGTTCAAGGGGCAGTGGCAACCCATGCCGTGGTACTCGCGCACCATGTCCAGTTGGCTCAACGCCCTGGACATGGCCGGTTTTCGGCTGGCCGCCCTGCAGGAGCCGCAGCACCCGCAAAGTCCGGTGCCGCAGTCGTTGTTGTTGGTGGCTGAGCAAACGTCCGCATGATCGCCTGCCGCGCCCACTGCTGAAGCAATGTTGTTCACTTAAGCCATTTCAGCCGCGACGCATTCCTTGTAGCAGCTGCCGAGCTCGCGAGGCTGCGTTCGGCTGCGCAGCAGTCGTGAGTCCGGCTACCGTGGTGTATCTGACGCACCGCATTGTCTTGTTTGACGACTGCTGCGCAGCCGAACGCAGCCTCGCAAGCTCGACAGCTGCTACAGATCGCCTTACGGCATAAGTGAATATGCATTGCACCGCTAAAGAGCTTTTTTATAGCTCCCAAGCATATTTTTAATAATTTTCCTCTTCCGATTGATGCCGCACTATCAAACCGCACTGAGCACCTCTGGTCCGGCTTTCCCGGATGAAAGCTTTTTTCATAACGATGCCGGCCCCAAGAGCCCGGCACGGTGGAACCTTATCGGCCTCTGGCCAGCACTGCCCGGCTTTACACCATTCTAAAAACCAGCTGTGGGAGCGTTCCATGTCTTTATCCTTACGTACCTGTGTTCCTATTTCCCTGGCCCTGTTGTGCACCGGCGTGCTCGCCGAGCCCCAGGCCCTGACCGTCATTTCGTTCGGCGGCGCCACCAAGCAGGCCCAGGACAAGGCCTATTTCCAACCCTTCAATGCAAGCGGTGCAGGACGCATCGTCGCCGGCGAATACAATGGCGAACTGTCGAAGATCAAGGCCATGGTCGATGTGGGCCATGCCACCTGGGATGTGGTCGAGGTGGAGAGTCCGGAACTGTTGCGTGGCTGTGATGCCGGCTTGTTCGAGCGGCTGGACAAGGCCAGTTTTGGCGACCAGGCCCAGTTCGTACCGGGGACCTTGACCGAGTGTGGTGTGGCCACCTACGTCTGGTCGATGGTCATGGCCTTCAACAAGGACAAGCTGGCCAAGACCCCGACTTCCTGGGCGGACTTCTGGAACGTCACCGACTTTCCGGGCAAGCGCGGCCTGCGCAAAGGCGCCAAGTACACCCTGGAAATCGCTCTGCTGGCCGATGGCGTCAAGCCTGACCAGCTCTACAAAGTGCTGGGCACCCCCGAGGGCGTGAACCGAGCCTTTGCCAAGCTCGACAAGATCAAGTCAAGCATCCAGTGGTGGGAGGCTGGAGCCCAACCGGCGCAGTGGTTGATCGCCGGTGACGTGGTGATGAGTGCCGCCTACAACGGTCGTATCGCCTCGGCGCAAAAAGAAGGTATGAACCTGAGCATCGTCTGGCCCCAGAGCCTGTACGACCCGGAATACTGGGCCGTGGTCAAAGGGTCGCCGAACAAGGCCCTGGCCGAGCGTTTCATCGCGTTTGCCAGCCAGCCGCAAGCCCAGAAGGTTTTCTCGGAAAACATCCCTTACGGCCCAGTCCACCGCCAGGCCCTGGCGCTGCTGCCGGAGCCAGTACGCCAGCAATTGCCGACGGCCGAAGCCAACCTGGCCAAGGCCCGGTCGGTAGATGCGGAGTTCTGGGTGGACCACGGCGAGGAGTTGGAAGAACACTTCAATGCCTGGGCGGCGCGTTAGCCGCGACACACTCTCTGTAGCAGCTGCCGAGCCTGCGAGGCTGCGTTCGGCTGCGAAGCAGTCGTGAATCCGGCTGACGCGGTCTGCCTGACGCACCGTAAGTTCTGGTTTTACGACTGCTGCGCAGCCGAACGCAGCCTCGCCCCGGCTCGACAGCTGCTACGGATTAATCAATCAAGCCATCAAGAGCGCCCCACGGAACCTGTGACCGGTAGATTTCCCAGCAAGTTGAGCCCGGTACTCTTCACGAAAGCGTCATAGTCCATCGGTTTCTCGATGCGAGTTTCAGCGTTGGGCAGTACGTAAGCCCAGGCACGCTTGGACGATGCGTCGTAAACCAGTTTGAACAGGCGGGTCGGCACCCAGACCTTGTTGTCGCCGACGGTGCCGTGGCCTGAATCAAAGAGCGGGCCGGTAAAGACAAAGACATTGCCATCGGCTCGTTTGGCAAACTTTCTGACATCGGACTCGACCTTACTCCAGATCTTCCGGTTGTTGGTTGGGTCTTGCGGCACCATGTTCGACAGCGCAAAGGATTGGGCCATTGCATTGGGGTTCGGTGCATCGGCCGCCGGGGATTGATGGCCACGGTCCACGGCCGGATGTTGGCTACGGTAGTCGCTCAACTCTGCCCGCCCACTCTTGGGAATGCGTGGGTCCGGATAGAACTGGTTGGTGCGCTCCTCCCCTTTGGCATCCTGCAGCTGGGCCGCATTAAGGCGTTCGACCACTACCAGCGGCGTCTTGCTGGTTTGCGAGTACAGCACCGCGAAGTTGTCGGAACACAGGGCCAAGGGTTTCATTGTGGCAGGCACGGTGGCCATGTTGATCGGTTTCGCGGCCGGGAACAGATCCGCGCAGCCGTCAAACGATGCCTGTTTCTGTTTGTTTGAATAGAGTTCCAGGGCCGCGTTCTGGCTGATCGAGCCCGAGTGGGACGCCTGTTCCTGATGGGGGCTGGGGGGCTTGAGGAGGTCCAGCAGACTGCGGGCTTGTGCCCCGGTCGAGAGCAAAACAAGGGCCGACAGCCCAACTGCAATTTTGCGTAGGTGCATGCTTTAAATCTTCGAATTGGATTGAGGGGTAAACGTACGGCGAGTCCCGATTCACGGAACCAGGTGGAGGCGGTTGCTGACTATATTGCGGTGAGCATGCTTTCACTGTCCTTGATCAAATTGCCGATGCGGATCCGGTCGGCGCCGGGCAGTACGACCGCTGACGGTCGCGCGGGGTGTATTGACCATCACAAGTCACATTAGTGCTGAGCAGCGTTCACATTCTACTTGGCCATGCTCGTCGAATGGGCATACCTAAGCGGGCTGGTTAACTGGCGCGAAACGTTGTGCGTACTCCTTTGGACTCACGCCCATGCGTCGCACGAAAGCTTTTCTGAGCACGTCGACGCTGTGGTAGCCGCATCGGCGCGCAACCTCTTCCATCGAGCGTCTTCCCAGCTCGATTTGCCGACAAGCCGCTTCGACCCGGACGTCCTCGACGTACTTCGCAGGCATTGTCTTGAATTCCCTCTGAAACATGCGAATCAAGGTCCTGACACTGGTGGCGAGCCTGTCTGCAAGTATCTCGACCGTCAGCTCCGTATGCAGATGCTCACTGATCCATACGCATAACTCATCGAGGTTCGAACCTGTCGCATGCTGCGACTGGAGCGCGACGCTGAACTGTGCCTGACCGCCTGGACGTCGCAGAAACAGAACCAGATTTTTCGCGACCTCCAAAGCGACGTCATCACCCAGGTCTTCGCTGACCAGTGCGAGCGCAAGATCGATTCCCGCCGATATGCCTGCCGAGGTGTACACGTTGCCGTCCTTGACCCAAATCGGGTTGGGGTCAACCTGCACAGTGGGATAGCGATCGGCCAGGCTGCGTGCCATCCGCCAGTGGGTTGTTGCCTTTCGGCCATCCAGAAGCCCTGTTTCGGCCAGGGCAAAGGCCCCGACACAGATCGAACACACACGCCTGACATTTCGGGCTCGCGTGCGGATCCACTCGATGGCCGTCTGATCCAGATGATCCATGGCTTTCCAGCCCGACGTCACGATCAAGGTGTCGATGGGCTTGTTATCAAGACGCTCCTGTTCAAGCGTCTTGTGCGCCATCAGTGCGATGCCGGTGCTGCTTTCCAGGTGTTCATTGGCACCCGCACAAACGAGTTCGAGTGTGTAGGGAGCAGAGTCACCGCGGTGCAGATTGTTCGCATAGGCAAACACCTCTGCCGGGCCGATCACATCAAGCGAATCCACGGGCGGCAAACCCAGAATCACCACTCGCTTTTGCGCCACGCCAACAAAGGAAGGGTTTGATTTCGTCGTTTTTCTCACAGCGATCTCCCGCTTTGACCTCGAACGCATATTGGCACAAATCATCTTAAAATAGTCAATTTTGCCATTTGCGACTATTTAGAATGAACGGCGAGCCAACCTAATCCCCCGGGAGCAATCATGGGTACACCTATCATCATCGGCGGCTTCAGCGCTCCAGACTCTGAACTCGCTCGCAAGGCCTCCTTCCTCGTCGAGCGCGTTCACTCGACAGTGCTCCTGCACCATGTGCATCGCACCTGGTGGTTCGCTGAATTCCTCGGCCAGCAGCGAGGCCTGAAATATGACCGCGAGGCCGTCTATCTCGCCGCCCTGCTGCACGACCTGGGTCTGACGTACGAGTTTGCGGCCGACCAACGTTTTGAGGTCGACGGCGCCGACGCTGCCAGCCGCTTCCTGTTGGAAAACGGTTACCCGGAATCGAAAGCCGAGCTGGTTTGGGATGCAATCGCCCTTCACTCCAGCGCCGGCATCGCCGACCGCAAACAGCCAGAGATCGCCTTGATCTACATGGGCGCCCATGTCGACGTGATGGGATTACGGCTGGAGGAAATCACTCCGTCGCTGGTCGACGATACGCTGGCCCTCTACCCCCGCATTGGCATGAAAGCCGCGTTTACCCAAGCGGTCGCTGAAGTGGCCAGGAAGAAACCTCACACCGCGATTGGCACTGGGCTCGCTGACGTCGGACGTCGTCATGTGCACGGGTTCGATTGCCCGAATGTGTGCGACCTGATTGATCACGCTCCTTTCGATAGCTGACGGCGGTGCGCTACTGCGCAACCTTCTGGAATGGGTAACGCCTGATACGTGATATCGGCGCGAGCAATGTGTGTTCCTTTACTTTGGAGTATTCACCATGCAGCAACGTAAATACCTCGTCACCGGCGCTACGGGAAAAACGGGCGTCTACACCATTCGCCACCTTCTCAACGGAGGTCATGCAGTTCGGGCTTTTGTGCATCAGGAGGACGAACGCAGCGCAGCGCTCCAGAGCGAGGGCGCCGAAATATTCGTTGGCGACCTCCTTGAACATGACGACATCATTCGTGCGATGGAGGGGGTCACAGGCGCCTATCTGTGCTATCCCGTGCGCCCTGGCTACATTCAGGCGACCGCCTATTTTGCCGATGCCGCCCGGCGAGCCGGCGTCGAGGTCGTGGTGGAAATGTCGCAGATTTCCGCTCGGGAAGATTCATTGAGCCACGCCGCGCGCGACCACTGGATCGCGGAGCGCGTACTCGACTGGTCTGGAGTGCCTACCGTCCATATCCGCCCGACGTTCTTTTCCGAGTGGCTGATCTTTCCGTGGGTGCTTGATCAGATCGTGAAGGAGAACAAGATCACGCTGCCATACGGCACCGGCCGACATGCCCCCATCGCCGCTGAAGACCAGGCGCGACTGATCGCCACCGTTCTCACGCAACCGTCTGGCCATATCGGGAAAACCTACCCGTTGTACGGTCCTGTCGAGTTGAACCATCAAGAGATCGCCGACGTAATCAGCGGCATCGTAGGCCGCACCATCACCTACAGCCCTTCGACCCTGGAAGAGTATCGCCAGCATCTGGAGACTTACGATTTGCCGGAGTTTGTGATCCAGCACTTCCTTGCAGTCGCGGTCGATTACCAGAATGGGATCTTTAGCGGTGAGGACGGGGTTATCAGCGAAATCACCGGGCAAGCGCCTCAAACGGTGGGTGACTTCGTGCGCGCAAACCGGCAAGCGTTCGAGGGGTGATCATGATGGGCGTATGCGCCTGGTCTTGTAGACAGGCGCGTATGCCGCTTTTCACTTAGCATCCAGTAATCATCCATTCATTTTCAGGGAGTGTCTGATGAACCCGAAAATAGAGCTGTATGGCGCGCCTACCGGCAACAGTCTGAGGGCTGCAATAGCCTTGGAGGAAGCAGGTATCCCCTACACCGCACGAAGACTGAACTTGCAGGCAAATGAGCAACGCGACTTGTCGTACCTGGCGCTTAATCCGGCAGGAAAAGTCCCAACCTTGGTCGACCATTCATCGACACCACCGCTGGTCATTAACCAATCGAACGCAATCATTCAGTTCGCTGATGCAAAAGCTCCGGGTCGGCTCGCACCAGCGCATCGTGGACCAAAACGCGACCGGGTGTTTGATCGTTATTTCTTTTTCGTAACGGACGTCATCGGGCCCAGTCATGCTGCATTTTCCCTGCGCCAGGCAGGATTTAATGATGCGGCCACAGTTATCGATCAACGCGTCATTGAACAACTCGTCTACGCAGAACGGTTTCTTACCGACGACTTTATGGCCGGAGATCAGTTCTCCATGGCGGACATCTCCGCTTTTACCATTGCAGCATCATTTCGTGATCGGCTGGATTGGGCAGTGCTTTCACGCTTATCACGCTGGTTCGACGCGATCGAAGCCAGGCCCGCCGTACAGCGAGGATTGAAAGTGTTCCAGAATCACTGAGCGCTACTGCGCAGACCTTATTGTGTGCGCTAAAGATGGGCATGGCAGCTCGCATCCTGCCCGAGGTCTGAGCCCCGGACATGCGAATATCGTATGTATCACAAGAATGGCAGCGTTCTATAAGGGCTCTGCTGTCTGGATAAGCGAGTTCAACACCAGTTTTATTTCAGAGGCCGGGTCTTTATGCCCTTGCAGTATCAAACCTTCCGACAAAGCGGTGAAGGTCCTTGCAAGAGCGGCATTCGCCAAAGGAGGCTTCTTGCCTGCATGATTAAATATGATGGTTATCAACTTACCCAAGGCTTCACTATTTTCCTGATGCAGATCGTAGTAATGCGTTGAGAACTCTTCATCACGCAAGGCGATCAGTTGCAACTCAGCATCAAGAATCGCGCAACTGGTATTATTTTTAAGCGTGTCAATATAGGCATTCAATCCATGGGTCAGCTCTTCCGATGAATACCCTGAAGTCAGGGTGACACTCAATCGATCGATCTCAACTCTCTTGAATCTCTGAGTCAACTGCAGAAGCAAGTCCGACTTACTTGTAAAGTTTGAAAAGAAGGCCCCCTTCGAAAAGCCGGCGTCCTCGGAAATAGCGTTGACACTGGTGGCGTGAAAACCTTTTCTCACCATAAGGTCAGTGGCGGTATCGAATAACTTATCCCTTGTTACTTGCTGACTTTCTTCTCGACCTAATCTCTTTTTAATCACGCCTTCGGCTCCTTTGGCCAAACAAATCTATTTGTAACTGGATGCAACGGATCTGCCACTCACTGCGCAAACCTGTTTTAACTATCATATCTTATACTAAGCCCTCTTAATCACTTTGCGTTTAAACTTTTAAGGAGTGCCATGTAAATGCCATGTATTGGGCCCCGCACGTTCAGGCGCCTTGGTATCCAGCCTGACGCGTGCCCCTGATGAATCCAGTCAGCCAGGGTGTCTTTTGACTCCCCCCAGAAGGCAGGCGACGGACGGCGAAAATGTCTTGCGATGACCTCGATCCGCTCGATTCAGGTGAATGTCTGTTGTCGACAACGCTCTAAACCGCAGGATTTTCGTGTTTCAGGTCGGGTTCAAGGACGTCGACCTTGTGGCGACTGTTAAATACCGCTTGATTTCCAGATACCGAATGGTTTTTACTTGCCGCCGTTGACGCCCCCCCGCCTGATCAAAGCATCGAGCGCGGTGACATCAATCTCAATGCAGTAGCAGGTTACCCCACAGGAGCTGGATTTTAATGGAATATGCCTTTGTTACAGGCGCTACAGGCCTGCTCGGCAATAATGTGGTTCATGCGCTTTTAAAGCGAAACATCAAAGTAAAAGCACTGGTCCGCTCCGTCGAAAAAGCCAAGAAGCAGTTCGGCAATCTGCCTGTCGAATTTGTCGAAGGCGACATGCTCAATGTCGACGCCTTCAGCCATGCCTTGCAAGGCTGTGATGCCTTGTTTCATACGGCCGCCTATTTCCGCGATAGTTACAAAGGTGGAAAGCACTGGCAGAAACTGTATGACACTAACGTGACCGGTACCGAGCGCCTGTTGCAGGCCGCTTATGCCGCAGGCATTCGTCGTGCAGTCCATACCTCCTCCATTGCCGTCTTGAAGGGCGATAAAGATCAGGTGATCGATGAAACCATGTCTCGCAGTGAATCGGAGGCTGACGATTACTACCTGAGTAAAATATTGTCTGAACAGAAAGTTCAGGAATTCCTGGCACGGCACCCGGACATGTTCGTTGCCATGGTATTGCCTGGCTGGATGTTTGGCCCTGGGGACATCGGCCCGACCTCATCAGGACAGTTCCTGCTCGACTTTGTCGGAAAAAAATTGCCCGGCGTACTGCCTGGAAGTTTTTCCGTTGTCGATGCCAGGGATGTAGCAGAGCATCAACTCGCGGCGATCACACGCGGCCGATCCGGAGAACGCTACCTGGCAGCCGGTAATCACATGGACATGAAAAGCATTTTCCAGGCGCTCTCCAGTGTCAGCGGCGTAAAAGCGCCGGAGCGCAAAGTGCCACTGTTCATGCTGCGTATAATTGCCTTGATCTATGAAGGTTATTACCGAATCACGAAAAAGCCGGTGCTCATCAGTACTTCCACTGTCAAACTCATGGAACAAGAGCAAGGGCGCACCCATTTCAGCCACAACAAAAGCCTGAAAGAATTGCAGTGCAAGTTTCGCCCCGTGACGGAAACATTGACCGATACCCTGGATTGGTATCGGAAAAATAACTACATTGATGCTTAATTGAAACAATTTATATATAGCCTGCCTCTGTAGTACTTTTTTGTCTGACCATAAATTCAAGGATTGAGAGAGGTTGGTAAATGAAAAGCCTTTCATCTAAAGAAGGTTTTCTGCATCGGTTCGTCGGTTTTTCAGAGTCGTTCCCCGAGCACATTGCTATCAGGAATCTGGACGCGGAAGAAGATACCGTCACTTACCGTGAGTTGCGTATAAAGGCTGAAGAGTGCAATGGCGCACTCTCAGCATTAAATGTATTGCCTGGCGACAAAGTAGCGCTCGTTCTACCCAATGGGGTGGAATTCATCGCTTACTATTTGGCGATCATCGGTCGCGGTGCGGTTCCGGTCATTCTCAACTACAAACTGACGCCATTCGAAATGAACAGCGTCATCAGCATCGCCAGACCGACGCTGGTAGTGACCACCGAAACGCTATTCGAGCAGCATAGCGAGACATTTCAACCTGCCTGCGGCGTTAAGCACTCCTTGGTGTTGAACGCCGCAAGCGAGCCGTCACCGCCCCTGCCCGACAACGCAACGGCAGACTCTCGGCTTCCCCGACAGACCGAGCCCTTGTTACTGCCCGAAGGCAATCCGATTGTCTCGGTACAGTTCACCTACCGGGGCATCGGTAAACCGCTGGCCGTTTCTCACCGCTACCTTGACCTGACGCAATCGAGTGATGGCCTGCATGAGCAGTTTCATCTTCAAGGTGTCGGTTCCGTTCATCTGGTGACGCTGCCGCTGTACGCCATCTTCGGCCTGTCGGTGATGATGGTTTTCCCCTTGAGCGTGGGCGCCACACTGTTAATGACTAACACCCTGCTCAACAGGGATCTGGCAGAAGTCTTGTCCCAGCATAAGGTCACCTTTGCCTGCCTGGTGCCCGACGTCATTCGCTACTTCAATACACGACTGGCCAAACGCAAGGGCGCGCTGTTGCCGTTGCACCCTCACCTGATGATTTATTCGGGTGGCAGCCATTTACCCGCAGACGAAGCCGAGAAGCTGGGAAGGCTGCTGGGGTGCAATCCGGTGCTGCAAGGCTATGGATTGACCGAGAGCATGCCGGTGATTGTCCAGAGCTCGATTGGCAAGGTCCATCGCGGCGCCATGGGACAACCGATCAGAGGCGTAGAACTAAGGGTCGTCGATGCCGAAGGGCGGGATGTCGCACCTGGACGCATTGGCGAACTGCTGATTCGCGGCTCGATGGTGATTGACGGCTATAACGATGCAGAGGACGCCAATGCCCGGTTCTTCCGTGATGGTTGGCTACACACGGGTGATCTGGTCTGGCGGGACGACGACGGGCATGTGTTCTTCTATTGCCAACGCCTGCGAATCTCGAAGATCAAAGCGCAAATGGTCGACCTGACTGAAATCGAATCCATTGCCCTGAAGCACCCGGACGTGGTGCGCGCGAAAGCTTACATCGTCCCGGACAACAAGGAAGTCAACGTACTGCACCTGTGCGTTGAAGGAGGCGGCGACCTGACCCAGAGCGCTGTCTCTACCCTGCTCTCGCGCTACCTCTCGGGCTTCAAGTTGCCCAAAACCATCGAGATCATCTCTCTCAAGGAAGAGATTCATGCAAGCTAATGGCACACAACCGGTACTGGCCGTGTTTGACTTTGACGGCACATTGACCGACAGACATACGTTCTGGCGCTACATGCGTTATATCGTGGGAACCCGATCGTTCTGGCTCAGGATCATTCCCCTGCTGCCCAAAATGCTCAGTGTAATCGTTGGCATCACGCCATTGATGCAAGCCCGACTGGCATTCATTGCCTGCTATCTGGGCGGTCTGTCCGTTGAGCAAGAACGCGAGCATGCCAAGTATTTCATCAGCGAGCTGCTACCGCTCTGGCTCAGGCCCGAGGCCCTGCGCCGGCTGCAATGGCATCAGTCCATGGGGCATGTCACTGCGCTGGTCAGCAACTCGCCGGAAAACTACCTGATTCCCTGGGGTCAGGCAGCAGGGTTTGACTATGTCTGCGGCACCCGCCTGGCGACTGCGAAGAACAAACTGACCGGCGGAATATCAGGTACCAACTGTGTTGAGAGAGAGAAAGTCACACGGCTCAAGGGCTGCCTGAGCAACCTTGATGACTTTTACATTTATGCCTACGGGGATTCATCCGGTGACGATGCCCTGCTCGGCATTGCCAACTCTCCCTTCTACAGAAACTGGTACTAACCGATGAACACTCTGAGCACTTTGGCCCCCAAGCACTTCAGCCAACCCGGTAATACCCCGACAGTCATGATCGTAGGCGCCGGCCCGATTGGCCTGTCCCTGGCAATCATGCTGAAAAAGTGGGGCGTCTCTTTTCGCATTATTGAAAAGAATGCCGGTCCCTCGACCGCTACCAAAGCGATGGCCATCCACTCCAGAACCCTGGAAATTTTCCGAGATCTGGGAGTTGCCGATCAGGCCATCAGCGACGGATTCACTATCAACCAGTTTTCGGTGCAATCGAACGCCAAACGGGTGCTGAACTACAACTTCTCCTACCTGGACGCCACCTATCCCCTGCTCCTCAGCCTGCCACAGCCGCAGACAGAGAAGATTCTGCTTGAGCGACTGAACAAGTTGGGAGCAGATGTTGAATGGAATACCGAGCTGGTCGATATAGAAAACCAGCCGGGCTCAGTGCAGATGACGCTTCATCATGCGGACGGCAGCGCCGAATCCTTTTCCAGCCGCTGGGTGGTCGCGTGCGACGGTGCTCGCAGCAATATCAGAAAACGTCTTGATATGACCTTCGAAGGATCGTCCTACGACCGCTTCTTCATGCTCGCCGATGCCGATATCGAGTGGTCTGGAAGTAAGGACGAAGGCGCTTTCTTCCTGGGTGCACAGGACGGTTATGTCGCGGTCGCGCCGATCAGCGCTCAATCCCGTTATCGACTTTTCATCGAGATGCCCTACAACCTGCCGCCAGAAGGTGAGCGCCCCTCCTTGAGCCTGGAGAACTTTCAGCGGTTGTGCGAAGGACGCGGGCAAAAGATGACGCTGTCCAATATTTCATCGACCACCATCGCCTCTTTCCAACATCGCCGCGTGCAGTCGTTGCAGCAAGGCTCTGTGTTTCTGGTGGGCGACTCGGCTCATATCGGCAGCCCGATCGGTGGCCAATGGATGAACCTGGGGGTTTCCGAGGCCTATAACCTGGCGTGGAAAATGGCCTATGTCGATCAGGGCCTGGCTGATCCATCGTTGCTGGAAAGCTACAACGAAGAGCGCTACCCGGTGGCCCTGGAAGTCGAGAACACGGCACATCGACTGACCGGACTGATTACCGTCAAGCATCGCGCCCTCGTTTGGCTGCGCGACAATGTTCTGCCACTGATAAGCAACCGGCGCAAGGTTCAGCGCAAACTGCCGTCGATGATTTCCGGTCATCAGTACCACTACGGCAAGAGTGATTACATCCAGGAATCGCTGACGAAAAAGCAGCGCATGAATTGGGATAAAAAAGGCAAGAAACCTGAATTCCAGACGTCGGTGCCTCGCGCCGGACAACTGGCTCCCGATGTCGAGTTGTGGCAACTGCAAGGTATGCCGCCAAAGCGCTTGATCGACTTGTTCCACGGAACGTTCACGCTGTTGATTTTCAGCGCAGCCGATCAGTTTTCCCCGTTGTTGCCGGGCTATTACTCGCTGGCCGAGTCGGTGGAGAAGGACTACCCGGGCATCAAGGCTTATTGCGTTATTGATGCCCTGAGCAGCGCCGAACTGCCTTCCTGGCACTCGACGTTGCTGGACCCCGATTGGCGGCTGCACAAGCGTTACCATGCCAAAGCGGGCACGTTGATGCTGATTCGTCCTGACGGCTACATCGCTTTCCAGGGAGCCGATGCAATAACGCTCTTCACTTATCTGAACGTAAGATCCGGGCTGCTCAAGGGAGCCAGAAAAACAACATCTTCCGAGATCGACGCAGTGGAACTCCAACTTTAAGTCGCTATATGGCTACTGCCAACTTGGTTCATTGATTCACACAAGGCCCAACCCTGGGCCAAGACTTGTTATTTCTTGTTTGTAGAAAACATATACCGACTTTGGTTAGGAGAACCTCATGCGCTTCCAACTCAACGATGTTGTGCAGGAATTCATCGTGTCCAATGGAAAAATAGCCAACAGCTATTTTTCTCTTTCAGAAAAAATCATTGATTCACTGTGCGAGTCCAATATCGCAAAAGAATCAATATTGATGCGTTTGCTGGAGCAGGCAGAATCCGTCACCGCGCATTACTTCAATGCTCACCAACAAGTCCTCGAGGGCGTTTATGCCAATGGGATTGAAGCCCCCGTCAATAAAAACCTTGCGGTGCTGGAGCCCGTACACTCGAACCCGGTAATACTGGAATCGACACCTGTTGCGGAACAAACACCCGCCCTCAACTACGGGCAATGGCTGCGCGCCGAAATAAGTACGGTCACAGGATTCAAAAAAGAACAAATCGACTTCGATCAAAGTTTCGAAAGCCTGGGGATCGACTCTCTCGGCATGGTCGATATTTTCGAATCCCTGGCCCAGCATTTCCCGGAAAAGAAAGAGCTCACCTCGCAGCTCTTCGATGCCCCCACTCCTACCGCCTTGCTGGCGCGGCTTGAAGCCGATCCGCAGGCACCTGCCGTGGATGTCGAAGCATGGGTACTGGAACAACTGGCAAATATCACCGGTTTTACGGTTGACCAGATCGACCAAAAACAAAGCTATGAAAGCCTGGGCCTGGACTCCCTCGTGCAGCTGGACTTCCTGGAGTCGGTCGTCGCATTGTGGCCGCAACTCAAGGCCAACAGCACTGAGCTGGCCAACGCCAAGTATCCGCAGGCAACAATCGCCCTGATTAAAGCCGCCCTGGCCGCCCCCGAGTCGACATCAACACCCGCTACCGAAGTGCAAGCACCTGCCACAACGGACGACCAAGGGCAGGCAAGCAACCTGCTTTTCAACTCCCTGTCCCCCCTGATCCCGGACGCGCCACAGTCGATCGACATTGAGACGCCCTTTGCACAGTTGGGACTCAACGGTTTTGCCCGAGAAGCACTCTGCCAATCAATGGCGCAACAGTGCTCTGCCAGCGAGTTTGCCGGTGAAGCACTGATGTCGCGTCGTACGCCGCAGGACGCCTTGTCGCTTCTGGCACGACTGAGCTGAAGCACTGAGCCGCTGTAAAAAAATGGCATGGAATCCGGGTGATCGGACAGATCACCCAGCATTTTGGCAATCAGGAGACAGGGTATGAATGGCGCGGTAACAACAGAGGGCGACTTTTGCTTCAGCGCAATGGCCGGCGAGTTTCCCGGGGCTCCGTCAACGGATGCGCTATGGCACTTGCTCTCGCAAGGACAGATCGCTCCGATCAATTCGATGCTGACCCGCTGGGAACTGGATAAGGCGTCAATCTATTCAGCGAAGACAGGTGAAAAGGATCGCGTTTACCTGGACAGTGCTTTTTGCCTGACCGATGACGCATCAACCCCTTCACGGCATGAAGGACGGCAGGTCGCCATCGGTAAGAAAGTACTGCAGACACTCCTCGCCCAGCTTGCCGGACAAGGCTCGACACTGATCAAGGAACGCACCGCATTGGTGGTCGCAACATCCTGGAGCGACGAGAGTTATTTCGTCACAGGCATGTCCGGAAAAACCGAAGCACCACAGGGCTACACGCCGGGTGAACAAGTGGCTGAACTGGCGGCGGCTTTTGCCTTCGGTGGCCCGGCGTTATCGGTCGACACCGCCTGTAGTTCGTTCCCCTATGCAATCGACATGGCTCAGGCCCTGGTCAATAGCGGACAGGCGGATAACGCGATTGTCATGGCTCTGAACACCGTGCTGCCACCGGCACTGTTTCTGGGGTTCTCGCAGTTGACCGCTTTTTCCGCCCGGGCCCAAATGCAGGCATTCGGTCAGGACGCTGACGGTATTGTGCCGGGCGAATGTGCAGTCGCCTTTTTGGTCGAACCTGTATCGCAGGCCCTGATTGCGCAGCGCCGCCCCCTGGGCGTTTTACGGGCATTGGGAATGTCCGCCGATGGCGCCGAAGGTTCAGTGTTTGCGCCTGGCAAACAGGCCCAGTACACGGCTTACCAGCGTGCCTATATCGGTCTTGATCCCAATGACGTGGACTACATCGAAACCCATGGCACCGGTACTCCGCTGGGTGATGCGACAGAGCTGGACTCGCTGAACAGCTTCTTCGCCCCCCATTGCACAGACGGCAAAAAAATCACCATCGGTTCGATCAAGTCCGTCATTGGCCACCCACTGGCCGCCGCTGGAGGCGCTTCGCTCGCCAAGGCGCTGATGATCTTGCGTCACAAAGGGATTCCACCTCAGCCCGACTACCGAACCAGCGCAAAAGTCGACGAGACCAGCCTGCGACTGGCCACAAAGCAGATACAGCCCCTCGCGGACCGGCAGTCGGCGATCCGTATAGGCATCTCGAGTTTTGGCTTTGGCGGCGCCAATGCGCATCTGGTGGTGGATGAATATATTCCCGATAACCGCCCTGCCGTCCCTCTAAGCGCCCCCGGCGTGTTGATGCTGGACCTCGCGATTGTCGAGGCTGAAGCAGCGATCGGCAGTCACGGTTCATTGCAGTCATTCAAGCAACAGCTCGATCGGCCGGCAGCGCCATCGGTCAGCTTCCCTTATGGGCGTTTCGTTGATTACTCCCCTGCCCCAGGTCAGCCGTTACTGGGCCAATTCCTGGCGCAGGATCGCGTCATTGATATCGACGGTTTCGGCATGGGCCCCAAACCTCTGGCCCATGTCGATCCGTTCAAGTTGTTGATCACCGATCGCGTCAATCATTTGCTGCGACGCCTGCCGGGTGTGGCCGGCTCACCCGGCACGGCGATGGTCATGTGCTGCAACATGGGTGGGGAACGCTTCAGCAATGCGTACAGCAGCGCTCACACCTTCTACTCCCAGGCTCAAGGCACGCCACCGGGCGTGGAAGTAGCGGACGTGGCAACCATGTTGCCAAACATGTTGTCCGGCTACCCGACGCAGATTTTTGACTTCAAGGGTTTCCATCAAACACTGGTCGGAACCCCGGGTCTGTTCTGGCAAACCTTGCTGGCATCGCAGCAATGGTTCAAGAACGGCATAACCACACTGTTGCTCGGTGCAGGGCGCTTTATCAGCGGTGAAATCGAGATCGAGCGCGCCCGACATTCAGCGACGGTGCAAGGTGAAGGACTGGGGCTGATTGCGCTGCGTCCCTATCAACCAGACGCCAGCGACAAACCTTTACTGGTGATCCGCGCGGCGGTTCTCGCCCATGCCGCGAACTCGCTGGAAGAGGCTTGCCAACTGCTGGGCAAAGAGCGGAGTCAATACCAGAACATTGAAGTCTGCGAGCTGCAACCTGAGGCGACTCATGCCAGTGGATCTCTGCAAGAGATTACCGGTTTCCTGGCTGAAGCCAGTGGCATCGAAACCCTGTTGGCGGTGATGTTGAGTGCATCGGCTCACACGGTGATCGAGGTTCGCGAAGCCGGCAAGGCAGTGATGTGGTTGTTTACTGAAAAGCTTCGGGAATGGAGCACGGTGGCCGAACCCGCTCCTGCCATCAAGCATCCCTTTACCCTGCGTTTTGCTCACTCGGCCCACCACGAACTGCAGCAGGTGATCCCGCCTGCCCGTCCTGTCAGCCTTGTCCGCGAACCACAAAACGACGGCGTCGACGTGCTGCAACTCAGCGACATGCTGACCAACACTCTGCTCTCAGGGCTGCGTGTCCGGGTTCGCGCCATGGAGAGTCTTTTCGCCCTGCACCGTGGCACTGAAGTCCAGCGCCCAGCGCACTGGCAACGTTGCCCGGAAAACGTCGTAATCACCAACGTCCAGCGCGGCCCCCAGTCACTGCGTGCCCAGCTCGTGGTGAATGAAGCGCACCCTTATTTCTTCGATCACCCTCTTGATCACATCCCCGGCATTCTATTGCTCGAGGGCGTGTTGCAACTGATTGAACTCGCCATGCCGCCACTGAGTGGACGAGTCGCGTATGTCAAAACCCTGAATATCAAGTTCCAGCAATACGTACAAAAGGAGGGTGTGATTGATCTGCATCTGGAACAGGAAAAAGACTCCCAGGTGTTCAATGCCAAGGTCATGCAAGCCGGAAAGCTGATGTGCACCTGCGTCCTTGGGATGGCCTACAGCTCGGCGTTCGAGAAATCGCCCGCCGGCGAGTTCACGGCCACTCGCTGCCGTGACAAGGCCTTGCTGCACAAGGCCAGGGAAGAAAACGTCATCGTCAGTGACATGAGCGGCATCGCTCAGGGCTTGAGCGTGGACACGCTCAAACTGCCGGATGAGCACTTCTTCCAGGAGGGCGACCCCGAGCACTATTCGATGGTGTATTTCCTCGAAGTTGCCCGCCAGTGCTACATGCAAATTGCCCACAGCCATCTGCGGATTCCACTCAACACCCCGATGAACCTGCTGGCCTTGAGTTTCACCCTGGATCGGCCAATCCCCAGGAACAGTCCGCTGTCATTGGCACCGCAAGCGGGTTTTGACGCACAACAGCCGTTCAAAACCAATCGCATCTATATCGACCTGTTCAACCGGGGCGAGAAAATCGGTCAAGCCAGCATTACAGCTCAAGTGCTGAGTCAATCCGCACCCGCTGCCTGAGGCACTCAATTGATCCCACTCTCCCGCATGACCGTGCCCCCAACAATCAAGGTGTCGCCGTGAACGATGTCAAAGTGCAAGTCATAGTCAAATCGCCGCGTGCTGAAATCTGGAATATCTGGAGCAATTTTTCAGAAGCGCCGCTATGGGATACCGACGTTCGCCAGTGTGAACTCAATGGCCCGTTTCAACCTGGAACGCGAGGCAAATGCGTCCTCAAAAATGGCCTGAACATGCCGCTGAAACTAGAAGCAGTGAAGCTGCATGAAAGCTATCGGAACACGGCAAGACTGCTGTGGATCGACCTTGAGTTCGATCACCAGATGCGCAGGCTTTCCCCGAATGAAACCCAGGTCATCCATAGCGCGAAGATCTCTGGCCCCTTGAGTTTTTTATACCGCGGGCTGCTACGCAAAATGCTGACCGCGGCAATGACCACGGCACTGCGCAACCTGTGCACGTTGGCTGAACAACGAGCGAATGCCATCAGTACCCCAGGGCTCGAAAAACCTGGAAAGCATTTGCACCGTGTATGAAATATCCCGGGAGGGAGCGTGTTGAACGCTCGCTCCCTAACACCCCCCGCTTACTTATCGATAACGGCACACTTCGGACCGAGCATGAACCTATTTAAAAAACCTCTGCATCTCATGATGGGCGTCATTGGCATGGGCCTTATTGCCCCTGAGTCCAGTTCCGCCGACACGCTCGGCCCCTACGTCAGTGTCATGGGTGGTCTGAACTGGGTGGCTCCGCAGGACCTTAACCAGAACAACCTCGACTTTGTCGAGATGGAATTCAACCAACCGTTACACTCCGGCTACGCCACCGGACTGGCACTGGGCTGGCGATTCCCCATCGGGCTCAGACCTGAAGTGGAACTCAGCTACCGCAAAAACACCCTGACCCAGTTCAATAACCGGGTCTACGAAGGCGGCGGGAGCATCGACGGTAAAGGCGAAGAGGAAGCCACCAGCGTCATGGCCAACCTCTGGTATGACGTCTTGAACCTGCCAGCACCCTTCAGTCGGTTCACCCCTTACATCGGCGGCGGCCTGGGTTACACCACGCTGTCGGTCAGTGGCCTGGAAGCCGGCGGCGTCCAGTTCGGCGGCACTCATCGCGACACCGTATCGGCCTATCAACTTGGCGCCGGTATAGGTTACGAACTCACCGAACAATGGTCCATGTCCCTGGATTATCGATACCTCAAGACTCGCGATGCGCACTTCGGTGACATTCAGGGCCTGCCCCAAGGCGATGTACGCACTGACTACAGCGCCCAGTCATTAATGCTCGGCCTGCATTATTGGTTCTAAGCGGTTAAACAGATCGGCGCCTTGCAAGGCGTCGCTACGGCAAGCCGGTGAAACGCTTCGGCGCAGGGGCTCACCGGCTGATTAACTGACTGACGACCACCCGTTCAAAAATCGATCAAGGCACAAATGAGTTCCTCACTTGATGCCTTGATTCGATACTTGACCCTCTGCCTACCTACACTTCACAAGTGCAGGAATCACATCGCCGCAGCCGCTTTTTCAATCAGCCGGGCTACCGGTTCCGGGTTTGAAACCATCACGACATGGGAAGCCCCTTTAACGACTTTCACCACCTTGGCCTCGGCTCGCTTGGCCATGAATTCCATGGCCTGCGGTGGAATGTTCTTGTCCTTGTCACCATAGATGTGCCAGGACGGAATGTGCTTCCAGGCAGGTGAACCTGACTGCTCGTTCAGCGCCGCTTCGGTAACCGGGCGCTGAGTCGCTGCCATCAATGCCGCCTGCGCGGCGGGGACGTCAGCGGCGAACTGATCGTGAAACTTGTCCTGCTGGATGTACAAATCCTTGCCACCATCAGCCAGTGCGACAGGCGCTGCGAGGGCTGGGCCGAGGGTACTCCCCGGGAATTTGCCGGCTAGCCCGGCGACCGTTTCGCCCGCCTCGGGCGCGAAGGCGGCGACGTAAACAAGTGCCTTTACATTGGCATGGTCGTTGGCCGCTTCGCTGATGACGTTGCCACCGTAGGAGTGGCCGACCAGCACAACAGGCGACTTGATGCCATCGAGCAACGCAGAAACAGCAGCGCCATCACTCTTCACACTGCGCAATGGATTGGCGGCGGCCACAACGGGGTAGCCATCTTTTTCGAGGATCTTCACCACGCCATTCCAACTCGAAGCATCGGCAAAGGCGCCGTGTACGAGAACGACAGTAGGCTTTTCAGTTTGCGCCGACGCGTTGGCGCCGATGATCAGGCTAACGGTGCAGGCCAGAGCGGCCATTACTTTTTTCATTGGAAACTCCTTGGGTGGTTGAACTATTGAGCGAATCGCGAGAAGGCGAAGTCGTGGTTCTGTACTCCTGCACAACTTTGTATCAACTGCCTTGATCGCAATCTTGAGCAACTGTGCTGTCTTGGACGTTGGCCGCTACCGCGCCAAGGCTGAGCACGGCAAACATTGAAGTGATGCTGAGGTTCTTCCAGTTCATGTCGATATCTCCAGACGTTGAGTGATCCTGTGAGACGGCTTGTGCTGTCTCGTTGGAGTTCATTTGACGCCGATCAGGTATCCCGGATGTGTCACCAACCGCCCATAAAAGAAACAGTCCGTATCGGCATGCGGCCTGGATACACAGAGATACATTTGTGCTAGCAGTGGTGAAACTTGATAAACATAAAAAAGAGACCGATGTTGCTCTTTTCAATTTTCACAAGCTTAAACGAAAGCCAATAGAACAATAACTTTAGCGAAAAACGCGACTCACACTCCGCCCCATTGAAATCGAAGAGATTTCTTTTATCCCTGGAACAGGAATACTCGGAAATTATTTCTTCCGACAAATGCACTTATTACCTGTTACCGCACCACACATCATTGGACAGTTATTATTTTTGCGCACTTCAACATTCACACTTTATACAAACATCACAACACACAAATAACACTTGGACAAACACCAACATGACTCGCTGACTTTTTATAACAATTATTGACACACCTACATGGAAACCCTAAATTAATGGCACTCTGCCAACGCCTAGACGACGCATCAACTTTGTTAAGTTAATGGAATGCTGAGTTTCTAAGTTATTTCATTCCTGGTACAACGCATGAAATATGTAGATGACATTACGAAACTCTTTACACGTTTTGGCGCAAATGCAGAGACTTACCAGGAAATACAACCAAACTATAAAGATTTCAAAGACGACCCGGTTATACCTGCGGTGGCTGAGCCAGAACCGCCGGTCGAGCCGGTGAAAAACACTGTCCTCTCGCCACCATCGCCCAAATCCCCTCCCCTGACCGAACCACCTGCGAGTTCCGCTACCGGTGACCGTCAGCGTTTGAGCGACCTGTTGCGTGAACTCAACCAGGTTCGCCGAGACGGTCTGCCAGAAACGATTCACAAGCGGACGAAGGCGAAGGTCATTGCCATCGTTTCAGCGAATGGCGGGGTGGGTAAAAGCACCGTCGCCGCTGGCCTCGCGAAAACACTTCGGCACCTTGGCGGGCGAGTCATCGCGATTGATCTGGACCCTCAGAACGCGCTGTCCAGCCACTTGGGTATCACCCGGCCGGCTCCCGGGCTGATCCAGCTCAAAGAACAGGACGCCGACTGGAGCGCTCATCGCCTGCCGGGCTTTAGCGAGAGTGAGTGCCTGCCCTTCGGCACTGGCGAGCTGAACGAACGCCGCTTGCTCAGGCAGATGCTGCTTGAAGATGCTGACTGGTTGAATCAGCACCTTGCGTCGATGAACCTCAGCGAAAACGATACCGTGATCCTGGATACGCCTTCGGGTGCGACCGTCTATTCGCAACAGGCACTCGACGCCGCCGATCTGGTGCTGGTGATGACGGTGGCCGACGCGGCCTCCTACCTGGCACTGGACACCATGACCCAGTGGCTGGAAACCAGCCTGCGACGCGCACAGCGGCAGCGGTATGTGCTCAACCAACGGGATGACTCCCGTGCGTTCAGCAGGGACATGGGCGTGCTGTTTCAGCGACGGCTCGGCGCTAACCTGATCGGGACGATTCGCCTCGATCACCAGTTCAACGAGTCGCTGGCCTATGGTCGGGACCTGTTGCAGTACGCACCTGAGAGCATTGGCTGTCAGGACATTCTGTCGCTATCAGCCGCGGTCCATTCCCTGCTGTTCGCGGATGCTTCCAGCCAGCAGGGCACGCCATGACCGTCCAGCTGAATCAGCTACCTGCAAAGACCTGGTGGTTGCAGAAGCTGCTGGATAGCTTCCAGGATCGCTTTAGCCAATGGCCCCTGCGTTGGCGCCTGGGCCTGAAAATCTCAGGCGGGCTGATTGCAGCATTGCTGGTGCTGGGTATCCTCACTGCGCCGCAGAATCTGTATTCCCAGGCCGTGTTTGCCTCCGTCTGTTTTGCCGCCAGCCTGATCATCCGCAAGCAAACCGGGCGTCTGGCGATCCTGACCCTGATCACCCTCTCGCTGATCGCTTCGTTGCGTTACATGTACTGGCGCCTGTCCGACACCCTGGACTTCGACAACTGGCAGGATGCCGTATTTGGCTACGGGCTGGTGCTGGCAGAACTGTATGCCTTGCTCGTCCTGGTCTTCGGCTATATACAGACCGCCTGGCCGTTGCAACGTAAACCGCAGTTTCTACAGCAGCCACCCGCGCAATGGCCGACGGTGGATGTGTTCATTCCCACCTATAACGAAGCATTGGGTATCGTCAAACTGGTGGTACTCGCGGCTCAGGCCATTGACTGGCCCGAGGGCAAACTGCGGGTGCACGTGCTCGATGACGGACGCCGGGAGGAATTCAAGGCTTTCTGTCAGAAGATTGGTGTCAACTACATCACCCGCGATAACAATCAACATGCCAAGGCCGGCAACCTCAACGAGGCACTCAAGGTCACCGATGGCGAGTTCATTGCCGTATTCGACGCCGACCACGTGCCCACCCGCTCCTTCCTGCAAATCACCATGGGCTGGTTTTTAAAGGACCCGAACCTGGCGTTGCTGCAAACGCCGCACTTTTTCTACTCACCCGATCCGTTCGAAAAAAACCTCGATACCTTTCGCTCGGTACCCAATGAAGGTGAGCTGTTCTACGGCCTGGTGCAGGACGGCAACGACCTGTGGAACGCGGCATTCTTCTGTGGCTCCTGCGCGGTCATCCGGCGGACTCACTTGCTGGAAGTCGGCGGCATCGCCACCGAGACCGTGACCGAGGATGCGCACACGGCACTCAAGCTCAATCGCCGTGGTTTCAACACCGCTTACCTCGCCATTCCACAAGCGGCGGGACTGGCCACCGAAAGCCTTTCCCGACACATCAGCCAGCGCATACGCTGGGCACGGGGCATGGTGCAGATTTTTCGGACCGACAATCCCTTGTTTGGCAAAGGGCTGAACCTGGGGCAGCGCATCTGCTACCTCAACGCCATGATGCACTTTTTCTACAGCCTGCCCCGCCTGGTGTTCTTGACCGCACCATTGGCCTACCTGTTTTTCGACGCGCAGATTTTCCATGCCTCGGCGTTGATGGTCACGGTCTATGTGCTGCCGCATATTTTCCACTCCAGCCTGACCAACTCCAGCATCCAGGGGCGCTTCCGCCATTCCTTCTGGAACGAAGTGTATGAGTCGGTGTTGGCCTGGCACATCATGCGACCGGTACTGCTCGCCCTGATCAGCCCTTCGCTGGGCAAATTCAACGTAACCGACAAGGGCGGCACCGTCGAAAAGGACTATTTCAACTGGAAGCTCGCGCGGCCTTACATCGTCCTGCTGACCTTGAACATGATCGGTCTGGCGATCGGCGTGGTGAAACTGGTCGGGAGTGATTCGGCCGAGGTCACTACCCTGCTGATCAATCTGGTCTGGACCGTGTACAACATCATCATCGTCAGCACCGCCGTGGCGGTGGCCACTGAGTCCTCTCAGGTGCGCAACGAGCCCAGGGTGCCCGCGGATCTACCCGTGCGCGTCTATCGCGAAGACGGCACATCGTTCGATTGCATAACCCGGGATTTCTCACAAAACGGCGTGGGTCTGGTACTGCCACCGCAGGTTCAGCTCAGCGCCAAAGAGAAGCTGCGGCTGTGCATTCTGCGCACACCTCCCTCAAGCCTCTTTCCCGCAACAACGATCTTCAGCAACGACAACGTGGCAGGCGTGAAATTCGAGGGTTTGACCCTGCGCCAGCAAAGTGAGCTGGTGCGACTGACCTTTTCACGGGCCGACACCTGGGCCAACACGTGGGGCAACGGCCGCCTCGACGCGCCAATGTCGGCGTTGCGCGAGGTCAGCAGCATTGGCTTGCGCGCCATCCTGCGCTTGTTCGTTGCCACCCTGAAGGACAGCCAGGCGCTGCTGCGCAAACGCCCGGACACTCCATCCCCTATCGACCCCACCGCGGACACGCAACGATCTTGAAGCCTTCCACTCGCCGGACCTTTCCTCCTCGTCGCTCACTCATGCTGCTCGCCTGCTCACTAGTGGGCTGGAGCGACTGGGCGTTGAGTGCTACTACCCCAATCAGCGCCACAGAGCCGGCGGTGATGCCGGTCGCATCGTTGCCCGGGACCGATGCCCCGAGCAACAGCTATACCCGCACCCTCAAGGAGCTGGGTAAAAGCTATTCGATGAACCTTAAAGGCGTGGAGGCTACCGACAGTGTGAATTTCGATGTGCGCGCCGATGAAGTCGTCACGGCTGCGCAGGTCACACTGCAGTACAGCTATTCACCGGCGCTGCTGGCCGACCTTTCGCAAATCAACGTGCTGATCAACGATCAAGTGGCCGCCAGCCTGCCCCTCCCGAAGGAAGAGGCCGGTAAATTGCAGACCCGGACCGTGCAGATCCCGCCGCAGACCATCACCGAATTCAACCGGCTCAGCCTGCAGTTCATCGGTCACTACACGATGCAATGTGAAGACCCTCTGCACTCCAGCCTGTGGGCCAAGATCGGCAACGAGAGCCAGCTGAGCCTCCAGGTGTCCTCGATTAAACAGCCCAACGACCTGTCCGCTCTGCCTCTGCCCTTGTTCGATCGTCGAGACGCTTCGCCCCTGAAGCTGCCCTTCGTGTTCACTGCGCGCCCAGGCGGCCCTGAGCTTGAGGCCGCCGGTATCCTGTCGTCCTGGTTTGGCGCCCTGGCCAGCTACCGCGGCGCAACCTTCCCCGCCAGCCTCACCAGCCTGCCGGCCAAAGGCAACGCCGTGGTGTTTGTCAGCGGCGGCGAATCGACGGCCTTGAGTGGCTTGCCGATCAAAGAGGCCACGGGGCCGACATTGACACTCGTGAGCAACCCGAATGATGCTCAGGGCAAACTATTGATCGTCTCCGGGCGCGATGGCGCCGATCTCAAGGTCGCCGCGACCGCGCTGGCCCTCGGTGGCTCGGCTTTTTCCGGGCAGAGCGTGGTGATCGACCGGATCGACTCGCTCAAGCCACGTCGACCGTACGACGCGCCTAACTGGCTGCCCTCCGACCGCCCGGTTCGCCTGGGTGAACTGGCGAACCCCGCAGAACTCAATGTGTCAGGTTACAACCCGGGACAAATGACGGTTGCGCTGCGCTTGCCACCCGACCTGTTCAACTGGCGTGAGCCCGGCGCGCAACTTGACCTGAAGTACCGCTATACGCCGCAACCGGTCTCCACCAATTCCTCGTTGCTGGTCAACTTCAACGATACCTTCATCAAGTCGATCGATCTGCCTTCGATCGAGAAACTCGGCAACAGCGACAGCCTGCTGGCGATGCTCAAAACCGACGACAGCCTGGCCCGCACGTCACGCATGCTGTTGCCGCTCAATTCCGTAGCGCTGCAATCACGCCTGCAATTTCGCTTTATGTATGACTACATCAAACAGGGTGACTGCCGCGACATCATCATCGACAACATGCGCGGTGTGATTGACCCGGACTCGACCCTGGACCTCAGCCAATACGAACACTTCATGGCCATGCCCAACCTCGGGGTGTTCAAGGACAGCGGCTTCCCGTTCACCCGCATGGCCGACCTTTCTGAAACATCGGTGATCCTGCCCAATGAGCCAGGTCCGGCCGATCTGAGCGCCTATCTGACCGTGCTGGGCCGCTTCGGCGACTCCACCGGTTATCCGGCCACCGGCGTAAAGGTGGTCCACGCCGACCAGGTGGCCGAACAACGCGACCGGGATTTGCTGGTGCTCGCCTCGGGCAACAATCAGCCGCTGTTGGAGCAATGGCAAAGCCTGCTGCCGGCCAAGGACGAAGCTGCTGCGCAGTACTTTGAACTGTCTGACCTGCCCTTGCGTCTGCGCAACTGGATCAGCCCGGATACGAAAACCAATCTGCGTGAAGCACGCAACAGCTTCAGGTTCAGTGCTGACGACGGCAGTGCTTATCTGACTGGATTCGAATCGCCGCTCAAGAGTGGGCGCAGTGTGGTGTTTATCGCCAGCGCAAGACCCAACGGCTTGGCCGACGTGACCAACGCCCTGCTCAGCAACGAAGAAAACACCCACGAGTTGCAAGGCAGTCTGGTGGTGGTCAAGGGCAAGCATGTCAAATCGCTGGTCGCCGAACAGGACTACTACGTCGGGAGCCTGGGGCCATTGCGTTATCTGCAGTGGTACCTCTCGCAAAACGTAATGGCGCTCATGCTGTTCACACTCCTCGGGGTCCTGCTGCTTGCTTCGATGACTTACCTGGCCCTGCGCTTACGGGCCAAACGTCGTCTTGGCCAATGAGCTGCGCATGCCTGTGTCGTCCATGAGCAGCCGGGCTGTTTCACTTCGCCAGTACCTGCGCGGTAACACGCGCAGGTTGAGCGTTGTGCTTGCGCTCGCCCTGCCGGTGCCTGCGATAGCCGCTACAACTCCCTGTGAGTTGCCGGCCTGGCCACTGTGGCAAACCTATGCAACGCGCTTCGTCCAGGCCGACGGCCGGGTTCTGGAATCGAGCCTGGAGAACAATCACAGCACTTCTGAAGGGCAATCCTACGGCATGCTCTTCGCACTGATCGGCAACGATCAGCCACGCTTTGACAAACTCTGGCGCTGGACATCAGCCAACCTCGCAGGCTCCGCCACCGCCACTCGCCTGCCAGGCTGGTTATGGGGGCAAGGCACGGACGGTCAGTGGCGCCTGCAGGACGCCAATTCGGCTGCCGACGCCGACCTGTGGATCGCCTACGCCCTGCTCGAAGCCGCACGCCTGTGGCATCGGCCGGACTATCGCCAGGATGCCCTGCGCCTGATGGCGATGATTGAAACGCAATTGGTCGTCACGCTGCCCGGGTTGGGCCCGATGGTATTGCCTGGTCCACAGGGTTTCGTCCTGCCGGATGCGCTCTGGCGCCTGAACCCCAGCTACCTGCCACTACCACTGTTACGGCGGCTGGCCAAGGAAGCCCCCAACGGGCCCTGGCAAGCGATTGCCAACAACACCGCAACGATGATTGCCCAATCAAGCCACCACGGTTTCGTCGCTGACTGGGTCGGTTATCAAGGCACCTCCGCGCAATCGGGTGTCTTCGTAAGCGACCCGATCAACGGCGACACGGGCAGCTACGATGCCATTCGCGCGTACCTCTGGCTGGGCATGAGTGACACCTCCGAACCGCTGGCAGCGCTCCTGCTCAAACGGCTGGACGGCATGGCTCGCAGCACTGTCGCGACGGGCTCCCCCCCGGAAACAGTCCGGATTCTCCACGGCAGTGTTCAGGGTCAGAGCCCGTTCGGATTCTGGGCTGCACTGATTCCCTACCTTGAGGTCAAGGGGCATCCCCGGTTGGCCGATCAACAACGACAGCGCGTGGGGCTCGCCTTGCAAGAGGCGCTGGCCAGGCCTGATGCCGACGCCAGTCCGCCGCGTTACTACAACTTCATGCTTAGCCTGTTCGCGCTCGGCTGGGCAGATAAACATTACCGATTCCGGGAAGACGGAACGCTGAAACTCTCCTGGGAGACCGCATGCACGCGCACCACCGCACGCTAGCCATCGCCGTCATGAGCGCATGGACGGCTGCTGCACACGCTCAAAGTCCGGCGCCACAGACATTACTCGTCGAGCAAGGGCAGTACTGGCAGTCGCACAACAACCCTCAACGCGCTGCGGAAGTCTGGCAGAAAGTCCTGCTGCTGGACCCGGTCCAGGTTGACGCACTCTATGGCCTGGGCTTGATCGGCGTGCAACAGGGCAAGCCACAACAAGCGCAGCAATACCTCGCCCGCTTGCAAGCCATCCAGCCAACGCCTCGACAGGCTCTGCAATTGGCGCAGGACATCGGCATGGCCCAACCGCAGAACCAGCAGCGCCTGGAAGAGGCTCGGCGCCTCGTCGATGCCGGTGAGCGTGACAAGGCGACCGCCGTGTTTCGCTCGCTGTTCGATGGCCGCCCACCTCAAGGTACGATCGGCCGCGAGTATTACAACAACCTTGCCTTCAATCAGGCTGACTGGGCGCAAGCACGCAGCGGATTCCAGCGCCTGCAACGTGAGATGCCCAACGACTCGATCGTCGCGCTGTTTTACGCCAAGCATCTGGTCCGTCGTGAAGACAGCCGTGCCGAGGGCATTCGTGCACTGGCCGCGCTGACCCAGCGTACCGACATTGCCGGTGATGCCGACGAAAGCTGGCGCCTGGCACTGACCTGGATCGGCCCGCCCAATCCGGCACAAGTACCGTTGTTCGAGGCGTACCTCAAGACGCATCCGGATGACGTGGAAATCCGCGCGCAGATGAACAAGGGCAAGCAACAGCCGGCAACGACGGCCAGCAAGGAATGGCAACCGCCCGCCGAAGTCGCGCGCGGCCTGAAGGCGCTCAAAGCAGGCGATCAGGCCACCGCTGAGCAGGCGTTTCAAGCACGCTTGAAAACCCAGCCCGATGACGCTGACGCGCTGGGCGGCCTTGGAGTTATTCGCCAGCAGCAACAGCGACTGGCCGAAGCGGAAAAGCTCCTGGGTCAGGCCACGCGACAACACAACGGCAGCCGCTGGCAAGTGGCGCTGAACGAAGTGCGCTACTGGTCTGCGTTGCAGCAGGCCCGCGATGCCCAGGCCAAAGGCCAGACAGCCCAGGCACAGGACTTGGTGAACCAGGCGCTGCGGCAGAATCCAAACGGGGCGGATGCTCTCCTCGCCCTGGCGGATATTCAGGCCAGCGCGGGCCAGTTCGATGAGGCTCAGCGCAACTATCGGCAAGTTTTGAATCTGCGCCGCGACGACCCTCGAGCACAGGAAGGGTTGGTTAATGTGCTGCTCAAGAGCGGCAAGAACGATGAAGCCCTGCAACTGATCAACAGCCTGCCAGCCACCGGACAGGCAAAGACCGGCCAGTCTGCACGCCTGCAAGCCTTGCGCGCGACGCAACTGGCCGCCCTCGCCGAACAACGCAACGACCTGCCCGCTGCGCGCAACGCCTTGCAAGACGCGCTGCGCGTTGAGCCGGACAACATCTGGACACGTTTCGCCCTGGCCCGCCTGAACCTGGCGATGGGCGAACCGCAAAAGGCTCGGGACCTGATCAACACCATGCTCCAGGCCCACCCCGACAATGCCGATGCGCTTTACGTCAGCGCCTTGCTGTCGGTCCAGATGGGTGAGTGGAAAGCGGCCCAGGCAACCTTGGGACGCTTGCGCCCCGACCAGCGCACCCCGGACATGGAAGCGCTGGCCGCAGATGTCAGCCTCAACCTGCAACTCAGCCAGGCGATCGGGTTGGGCAAGCGCGGACAGCGCCAGGAAGCCCTGACCTTGCTCGATCGTATTCAGCCGATGGCCAACAACAGTCCAGATCGCACGGCGAGCCTGGCCTCGGCCTATGTCGAGATCGGCGAGCCGACCCGAGCGCTGGCCCTCATGCGCGGCCAGTTGCAACACACCCCTGCGCCCTCGGCGGACTTCATCCTGCAATACGCCGCGGTCCTGCTTGAGTCCGGAGAAGACGCGCAAGTCAACGAGATTCTGCGCGACCTTCAGAACAAGCCCTTGAACGCACCGACTCGCAAGCGTTTCGACGACCTGCTCCATCTCTATCGCATCCGCCAGGCTGACCATCTGCGTGAACAAGGCAATCTGGCCAGCGCTTATGACACGCTGGCGCCCGCACTGGCGCAACGTCCCGGTGACAGCGCCGCCGTCGCGGCGCTGGCGCGAATGTATTCGGCCAACGGCGACACGGCAAAAGCCCTCGAACTCTACAAACCGCTGTTACAACGTCAGCCAAACGACCCGCAACTGCTGTTGGGTGCCGCCGACGCGGCGGTGTTGGCACATGACACAGGCTTTGCCGAACAGGCACTGCAACAGTTGCTCAAGACCGAATCCGGCAACCCTCAAACGCTGACCGAAGCCGCACGCCTCTACCAGAACATGGGCAAGACCGGCACGGCGACCGATCTGCTGCGCAAGGCAGTGGCCATCGAACAGAGCGAGAAACGCAGAAACCAGAGCGGCCAACTGGCCGGTTCGACAGTGGCGCCCAACCCTTTTGCGGGGGTGTCGGGGCCACGTAGCGAGGTCAGTCGCGACACCTTGCTGGCAGCGATCCCGCCACCGGCTCAGGAAATGCCGGGCAGCGTGAGGTCTACCTCCCCTTTTGGCATCGACGCCCTGCCAAGGCCCCAGCAGGCGAGCAATCCATTCGAGTCGCAGCTGCCGCGCGCAGCACTGGTGAGTGAAGACATCAGCCCCGCGCAACTGGCGCTGAATAAAATCCTTCAGGAGCGCAGTGCCTACGTCACCCAGGGCGTGAGCATTCGCAGCAACAACAGTGAGTCGGGGTTGAGCAAACTGACCGATATTGAAACGCCGCTGGAAATCAATATCCCGCTGGATGAAAACCGCGTCGCCCTGCGCGTGACACCGGTCTCGCTGAACGCCGGCAGTGCCAGCGGCGAAGCACTGCAGCGCTTCGGTAGCGGTGCGCAGAGCGAAGGCGCCGGCTCGCAAAAAGCCGAGGGTGTCGGTCTTTCCGTCGCTATTCAACGGCCCGCGGATGGGCTCAAGGCCGATCTCGGCACCACCCCGCTCGGCTTCAAATACTCCACCGCCACGGGCGGCATCAGCGTTGATCGCCCCATAAGCGACTCCTCTAATGTCCGCTACGGGGTGAGCGTTTCCCGGCGCCCGGTGACTGACAGCGTTACCTCGTTTGCCGGCACCACGGACAAACGCAGCGGGCAGTCCTGGGGCGGTGTGACCGCCAACGGCGGACGTGGCCAGTTGAGCTATGACGACAGCGAAGTCGGCGCCTATGGCTACGCCTCCTGGCACCAGCTATTGGGCAACCATGTCGAATCCAACAACCGCAGTGAACTGGGCAGCGGTGTCTACTGGTACCTGCAAAATGCAACGGACAGCAAGCTGACCGTCGGCCTGAGCATGACCGGCATCAGCTACGCGAACAATCAGGACTATTTCACCTATGGACACGGCGGCTATTTCAGTCCGCAGACGTTCTTCGCCCTGGGCGTACCGGTGACCTGGGCACAACGCACCGGGCGCTTGACGTATCAAGTCAAGGGCTCGGTCGGCGTGCAGCATTTCGAGCAAGACAGTGTCGACTATTTCCCGACCGACAAAGCCCTGCAGGCGGCCACGGGCCTGCGTTACGCCGGGCAAAACAAAACCGGGATCGGCTACAGCGTCGCCGCGGCAGCTGAATACAAGGTCGCTTCGAACTTCCTGCTGGGCGCCAATCTGGGCCTGGACAACGCCCACGACTACCAACAATTCAGCGGTGCCCTGTCTTTGCGTTACCTGTTCGAGGACATCAGCGGCCCCATGAGCCTGCCGGTCAGCCCGTACACCTCGCCTTATTCCAACTGATCATTCTGGAGTTTTCGATGCCCACTTCTGCCCTTGCCGGTCTGACTCTCCTTGTTCTTGGGGAGAGCCATATGAGCCTCGCGGACCATTTGCTGGAGCCGCTGCACGACAACCTGACTCGCCAAGGCGCCCTGGTTCACTCCATCGGCGCCTGTGGCGCCAGCGCTGGCGACTGGCTGATCAGTAAAAAGGTCGACTGCGGTGCCGAGCGCAAAGGCAACGAAAAGATTGTGATCAAGGGCCGTGACGCCACCACCACACCGATCCAGGACCTGATCGCCGCCGACAAACCCGACCTGGTGGTACTGGTCATCGGCGACACCATGGCGTCCTATGACAAGCCCGTGTTTCCGAAGGCCTGGGCATGGCAAAGCGTCACCGGCCTGGCCAAGGCCATCGCGGCCACCGGGACCCGTTGTGCCTGGGTGGGCCCGGCCTGGGGCAAAGCCGGCGGCATGTACCAGAAGAATGATGCCCGCACTCAGTTGATGTCGCAGTTTTTGGCTGCGAACGTGGCGCCTTGCACCTACATCGATTCGCTGACGCTCTCCAAACCCGGGCAGTGGATCACCACCGATGGGCAGCACTTCACCGTCGCCGGTTATCAAGCATGGGGTACTGCGATTGGTGGTGCGTTGGCCAAGTTGCCCGCCAACACCGTCAGCAGCACAGGAGCCGGCAAATGACCCGGTCCGCATGTGGCTGGGCGCTGTTCCCGCCCTTGATGCTGAGCCTGCACGCCCAGGCCGCCGACATTGCCCTGTACCCGACGGGCCCGGATCAAGACTCGGCCTTCTTGCGCTTTATCAACGCCGCCGACCGCCCCTTGCAGCTGCTGGCCGAAGGCTCGCGGGCCAGCCTCAGACTCGAGGGTTCGAATGCCGTGTCCGATTACCTGCCCGTGCCCGCCAACCAGCCGATCAAGGGCACCCTGGAACGCAACGGCAAAAGCCAGCCGCTGGACATCCAGGTGGCAGCAGGCGAATTCGCCAGTGTGATCGCTTTGCCAGACAGCGCTCAAGGTATCCGCCAGGTCGTCATCCGTGAGCAACCCGACGATTTCAATAGCCTGAGAGCCTCGCTGGCGTTTATCAGTGCCGATCCAGCGTGCACCCAGGCCGGTTTGCGTGCTGCGGGGAAAAACACCGAACTGTTCAAGGAGGTGGCCGACGGCAGCGTGCAACGCCGAGCGATCAACCCGGTCAGCCTGTCGGTTCAATTGGTCTGCGCCCAAACCAACGTCGGTGCCCCGCTGGACCTGGGCCAGCTCAAGGCCGGCGAACGCTACAGCGTTGTGCTGCTGCCTGGTGCAAATGGCCCGCACCTGTTGCTCGCGACTGACGTCCTGGCCCACTGATCGGATCGCGCCACCACCATGGTTTTTGCCTCTCTCGAGTTTCTGACGTTGTTCCTGCCGCTGTTCTTGTGCAGCTATGCAGTGTGCCCAGCCGCCTGGCGCAACGTCACGTTACTGATCGGCAGCTGGCTGTTCTATGGCTGGTTGAGCCCTCGGTTCCTCGCAGTGCATGCGGTGCTGACGATCACGGCGTGGGCCGGCGGCTTGCTGATTGACGCCTTGCGGGAAAAAGACAAGGGTCGCGTGCGGCTACTCGTGACATTGATCGTGCTCAACACGGCGGTGCTGTGCTGGTACAAGTACGCCAACATCGTCGCCGGTACGTTGATCGATGCCCTTGCCTGGTCTGGCGCCATGCCGCTGGACTGGCAGCGAGTCATCATGCCGGCCGGGCTATCGTTTATCGTCTTGCAGGCGATTTCCTATCTGGTGGATGTACACCGCCGCACCGTGCCGGTCGAACGCAGCTTCATTAATTACGCCACCTATATTTCGATGTTCGGCCATTCGGTCGCCGGTCCCATCATTCGCTATGACTGGGTTCGACGTGAACTGAACCAGCGTCACTTCAACTGGCAGAATTTCTCGCTGGGCGCACGCCGGTTCATGGTCGGGATGAGCATGAAGGTCCTGGTGGCCGACACCCTGTCGCCGGTGGTCGATGTGGCGTTCAATGTGCAGAACCCAAGTTTCTCTGACGCCTGGATCGGCTGCCTTGCCTACTCCTTGCAACTGTTCTTCGACTTCGCCGGCTATAGCGCCATGGCCATTGGTCTTGGATTGATGCTGGGCTTCCACTTTCCCGAGAACTTCAACCGTCCCTATCTGGCCAACAGCATCCAGGACTTCTGGCGCCGCTGGCATTTATCGCTGTCCAGCTGGCTGCGTGACTATCTGTATATTTCGCTGGGTGGCAATCGCAACGGCACCTGGAAAACCTATCGCAACCTGTTCCTGATCATGGCCATCGCCGGCCTCTGGCACGGTGGCGATAGCTGGAATTATCTGCTGTGGGGCAGCGCCCACGGCATTGCGTTGTGTGTGAGTCGTGTCTGGAACAGCTCTACCCTGCCCCCGTTACAGCCAGTGTTTTCCCATGGGCTGACCCTGCTGTTCGTCTGCCTGGCCTGGACACTGTTCCGCGCCCCCGACTTTCATAGCGCGCTGAGCCTGTATGCCGGACAGTTCGGCCTGCAGGGCATTACCCTCGGTGACGAACTGTCCGCGACCCTACGCCCGGTACACGGCCTTGCGGGTTTGCTGGGGGTGTTCGGTGTCGTTGCACCGTTGTTGCACCCTTACTGTGAGAAACGACTGGGCGGCCTATTGCTCCACACCACCGCCCTTTGGCCCATCGCCGGTTTCATGCTGTCGTTCGCACTGATCGCCAGTCGCGAAACCGTACCCTTCCTGTACTTCCAATTCTGATGACAAGCCTAAAGCACATCCCGCCCCCCACTCAGATAGATGATCTGGCGACACGCAGCAGTCGGTTGGCAGGCGTGGTACTGCTGATATTCCTGTTCGTCGGGCTGCTGTCCTCTGGCCGTCTGATCGTTTCAGAGCAGATCTCGCTGTTACCCGGTAAGGTGCTGACCTCGCAGATTCTTGACGGTGATATCACTCATCGGATCGCCAAGGAACTGTCGAACGCTTACCTCCCCACGACCTTCGCCGAGCTGGAGCGCGGAGTCAGTTGGCTGCTCCTGAACGACACCGGGCCGAGGGTTCGCTCAGGTTGTCCTGGCTGGTTGTTTTTGGCCGATGAGCTCAAGGTTAATCATCAAGCGCAGCGCAATGGCGATGCCAAAGCCCAGGCCGTGATTGATCTGAAGCAGCAGCTCTCCCAGCGTGGTATCAGCCTGCTGGTGGTCATCGTTCCAGACAAGAGCCGCATCGCTTCCGAGCAGCGTTGCACACTGCACCGCCCAGCTGCTCTCGAAGGACGCATCCAGGCCTGGACCTCAAAGCTGGATGCGGGCGGCGTGTCGAATCTGGACCTCACCGCTGCGCTGACGCCACTGGGCGCCAGTGCCTGGTTGCGCACCGATACGCACTGGAGCGAATCCGGCGCGAAAGCGGCGGCCGATGCCATCACACAGCGCCTGAAGACCCTGGGCATCAGCGCCACGCCAAGCAGGTCGTTCAATGAACGTCATGCCCCGCTCGCGGTTCGACCTGGGGATCTGGTCCATCTGGCGGGCATCGACTGGCTGCCGCTCAAATGGCAACCCGCACCCGACATGGTCGCCCAAACCAGCACCCACGAACTTCCCGTTGCGTCAGCCGCAAACCCTGACACTGAGGCAGACCTTTTTGGCGATGCCGACCTCCCCAACACCGCGCTCATCGGCACTTCATTCTCACGCAACTCCAACTTCGCAGGGTTTCTGCAGCAGGCACTGGGCGCCCCCGTGGGTAACTTCGCCAAAGACGGCGGAGCGTTCTCTGGCGCTGCAAACAGCTACCTCAACAACCCGGCTTCCAAAGAAACGCCGCCAAAGCAAATCATCTGGGAAATCCCGGAGCGGGACCTGCAATCGGCCTACATCGACCCCATTGCCTATCGCTCGTTGCGGTAGGCCAATCACACCTGGCTGAAGGCAATCTTCGCCAGCTCGCCCCGCGTGTTCAGGGGCAATCCTCTCGATTGTTACCATCTTCGCAACAGTGTTTCTCCTTTCCGGCAAATGACAATTTGTCGCAGGGTCCGATTTTTTTGATATCTTTGCGCTATTAACCAAATAGTTAACAACTATTTTCAGACTTGCCTTCACGACTCTTAACCCTCCCCACAAACGTTCATGCGTCAGTAGGATCATGCAACATGACTAAGTCTCGACCTTCGGCATCCGTCAGCCGCTGGCCCATCTGGGTCGTCGCCTTCGGCGTGCTGGTATTTGGATTATTCTTCGCAGCAGGTGGTGGTTACCTCGCCACGCTGGGTGGCAGCTGGTACTTCCTGCTCGCCGGTTTCGGTTTGATCGTCTCTGCCGTACTGCTCTTCAAGCAGCGTCTGCAGGGTGCCTGGCTGTTCGCGGCGGTGATGGTGCTGACCGTGATTTGGGCGCTGGCCGATGTCGGATTGAATTTCTGGCCACTGATCTCTCGCTTGTTCGCCCTGGGCGTGCTGAGCCTGTTGGTGGCATTGGTCTACCCCCATCTGCGCAAGGCCAATAGCCTGGCCAGCGGCCGCAGTGGCTACGCTCTGAGCGGTGTGCTGGCAGTCGCCATCGTTGCAGGTGGTGCCGGTATGTTCGTTCCCCATGCCCCTGTTTCGCCGACCGGTGACGGCCCAGGGCTGACCAAGGTCGACCCCGCCAAGGCCCAGAAAAACTGGGAACACTACGGTAACGACGAAGGTGGCGGCCGCTTCGCCGCTCTGGACCAGATCAACCGTAGCAACGTCTCGAAGCTGGTGCCGGCATGGACCTACAACACCGGGGACATCGCGATCAGCGACGGCAATGGCGCCGAAGATCAGATGACACCGTTGCAGGTTGGCGACAAGGTGTTCATCTGCACCCCGCACAACAACCTCATCGCCTTGGATGCCGACACCGGTAAACAGCTGTGGAAGAATGAGATCAACGCCAAGACCCGTGTCTGGCAACGTTGCCGCGGTATCGCCTACTTCGACGCTACCGCTGCACTCGCCCAGCCTGCTGACGGCAGCACACCTGTCAAACCCGTGTCGATACCGGCCGGCGCCAACTGCCAGCGCCGCCTGCTGACCAACACTATCGATGCGCGCCTGATCGCAGTGGACGCCGATACAGGGGAGTTCTGCCAGGGCTTCGGTAACAACGGCCAGGTTGATCTGAAGGCAGGTCTTGGCGACGTCCCTGACTCCTATTACCAGCTGTCATCGGCACCGCTGATGGCCGGGACCACCGTGGTGGTCGGCGGCCGTGTCGCCGACAACGTCCAGACCGACATGCCAGGCGGCGTGATCCGTGGTTTCGACGTCGTCACCGGCGAGATGCGCTGGGCATTCGACCCAGGCAACCCCGAAGACAAGCAGGCTCCGGCGGCCGGCAGCACCTACGTGCGCAGCACGCCCAACAGTTGGGCACCGATGTCCTACGACCCGGCGATGAACACCGTGTTCTTGCCGATGGGCAGTTCGTCCACCGACATCTACGGCGTGGAACGTACGGCACTGAACCACAAGTACGGCGCTTCCGTTCTTGCACTGAACGCAACAACCGGCGAAGAAAAGTGGGTCTACCAAACCGTCCACAACGACCTGTGGGACTTCGACCTGCCCATGCAGCCAAGTCTGATCGACTTCGCCAAAGCTGATGGCAGCAAGGTGCCCGCCGTCGTGATCGGCACCAAAGCCGGGCAGATCTTCGTGCTTGACCGCGCCACCGGCAAACCGCTGACCAAGGTGGAAGAGGTTCCGGTCAAAACCTCGAACATCCCGAACGAACCTTACTCGCTGACTCAGCCGAAATCGGTGGGCATGCCAGCGATCGGTGCGCAAACGCTGACCGAGTCGGACATGTGGGGGGCAACGCCGTTCGATCAACTGCTCTGCCGTATCTCGTTCAAGAAAATGCGTTATGACGGGCTGTACACCGCACCAGGCACCGATATCTCGCTGAGCTTCCCGGGCTCGCTGGGAGGGATGAACTGGGGCGGTCTCTCGACTGACCCGGTACACGGTTTTATCTTCGTCAACGACATGCGTCTGGGCCTGTGGATCCAGATGATTGCGGCGCAGAAAGATGCCAAGGCCTCCTCCGGTGGTGAAGCACTGAACACCGGCATGGGCGCGGTACCGCTCAAAGGCACCCCGTATGCAGTGAACAAGAACCGCTTCCTGTCGGTTGCCGGCATCCCTTGCCAGGCACCGCCTTTTGGCACACTGACCGCGATCGACATGAAAACCCAGAAAGTCGCGTGGCAAGTGCCGGTCGGCACCGTCCAGGACACTGGCCCGTTGGGTATCAAGATGCATCTGCCGTTGCCGATCGGCATGCCGACGCTGGGCGGTACGCTCTCCACCCAGGGCGGCCTGGTGTTCATCGCCGGTACACAGGACTACTACCTGCGCGCCTTCAACTCCGCCGACGGACAAGAGGCCTGGAAAGCCCGGCTACCCGTGGGCAGCCAGGGTGGCCCGATGACGTATGTGTCGCCGAAAACAGGCAAGCAGTACGTTGTCATCACCGCGGGTGGTGCGCGTCAGTCGCCCGATCGCGGCGATTATGTGATCGCTTACGCGCTGCCTGATAGCAAGTAAGCCAGTCACACCTGAAACCGCTGCCGCCGTGTGAACGTGGCAGCGGTTTTTTATTGCCTTTAAAAATCGAAGAACACCGTTTCACCCTCCCCCTGAATACGTATGTCGAAACGATAAGCCGCCTTGCCATCCACCTCGCAACGCTGCGCTATCAGCGTTTCGCGACGCTGCGGTTGTTCGATCAGGTTAAGCACCGGGCACTTCGCGTTGGCTTGTGGTTCATCGGCAAAGTACAGCCGGGTGTGCAGGTGAATATTGATCCCGCGGGCAAACAGCGACACATTGATGTGCGGCGCCATCGGCACCCCGGCGGCATTGTTCACCACGCCAGGCTTGATGGTATTGAGTGTCCACTCCCCTGCATCGAAGGTGGTGGCGGTTCGGCCGAAGCTGTTGAAGGCTTTTTCCGAGTCGAAGACCGGGTCGTAAACACCTTCATGATTGGCCTGCCAAAACTCCAGAAACGAGTCTCGTACCAGGTGACCGTTGCCGTCATAGACATGACCGATCAGCAGAATCTGTTCGCCCTCGGCACCCGGCTTGGCCATCTGATTCCAGATTTCCTCCGGCCGTGTCGGGTTGCCGGCAGCCGCCAGGGCCAGACCGATATGCACATAAGGGCCGGCCGTTTGCGAAGGGGTTTCGGGTAGCAGTTCGATAGGCATGGACGGACTCCTCAGCAGTTTTCGAAGTGGGTCTTGCGCTGGCCGCGCAGCACGATGTCGAAGCGATAGGCCAGGCAATCCATCGGATTGGCATTACCCATGTCGAGCCGGGCGATCAGGCTCTGTACCGCCTCTGGATTGGCGATCGACTTGACGATCGGGCACATCGGGATCAGCGGATCGCCTTCGAAATACAGCTGGGTGATCAGGCGCGTGGCGATCGATGGCCCGCTGATGGAGAAACGGATGTGCGCCGGGCGCCAGTCATTCGGACCGTTGCGCCAAGGATACGGACCGGGTTTCACGGTGCGGAAGCTGTAGTAGCCGTCACGGTCGGTCAGAGCCCGGCCGACACCGCCGAAATTCGGATCCAGTGGCGCCAGGTAGCGATCATTCTTGTGCCGGTAGCGACCACCGGCGTTGGCCTGCCACATCTCCACCAGGGTATGCGGGATGGGCTTGCCATATTGATCACAGACCCGGCCGGAAACGATGATCCTCTCTCCCACCGGCAACCCACCATTATTGAAGTTGAGTAGCAGGTCGTTATCGAACCGGCCCATTTTCAGGTGAGAGAAATCCGGGCCGCTGGTTTCGCTGGCCGACTGAGGAATGCTCACCAAGGCTTGGCGTGGAGAACGGGCGACAGAGGTTTTGTAATCAGGGGTCAGGGCTTTGGGGTGCCAATTACGGTCACGAATAACGAAACGACTGCTGTCTGCATCAGACATGTCGATCTCCTGTTGTTTGATTTATGGAGCACTGCCTGCGCAGTTTCAAACAACAGAAGGCTGGGGAATATTGAAAAGCCACCTTCAACACATAACCAAACGGTTATGGATAAAGCCCTTCGCGATACGCCTGCCCTACCTCGCGCAGCACCTCGACACACCACTGGGCCGCCAGTGACAAGGGCAAGCTGGCGTTACTGGAAATCCCCACCGAACCACCCGGTTCGCGCTGCCCCAGATTGATCTCAAACAGTTCGCCGCTTGCCAGATCCAGGCGCACGGCATCCAGTGGCGCGATCCAGATCGCCTCGCTGGACAACACATAACGACGGCTCAGGGTCACGGACAAGGTTTCCAGACGCTGCCGCGACTGGCTGATGCCGCATTGCACGAACAGGCTATCGGCATATTTGCGAATCGTCGTCCCTGCCAGCGGCAGCACCAGCGGGAAATTTTCCAGGGAGCTACGCTCCAGCGGCTCGGCCAGCAAGGGATGATCGGGACGCACCACCAGTGTCATGGATTCACTGTACAGATGCTCGAAGGTCAGCCCCTGAATCTCCGGGCTATCGGTCATACGGCCGACCACCAGGTCCACATCGCCCACCCGCAACTGCGACAACAAATAGGCGCTTGGCCCGGTCACCACACTCACCACCAGCGCCGAATGGCGCTCGTGCAAGCGCCGTACAACCTCAGGCACCAGCAAACTTTCCACTGTCGACAACACGCCGAGTCGAACCGTGCCTGCCGCATATTCGCCACCGCGCAAGGTGTTCACCCCATCACGCAACGCCTGCACCGAAGGCCCGGCATAACGCAAAAAGGCAACCCCGGCTTCGGTCAGGTTCACACCACTTTTACTGCGTATAAACAAGCTTGCTGCCAGCAGCTCCTCCAGCTCCTTGAGCGTCTTCGACATCGCTGGCTGACTCACCGCCAAGGTATCCGCCGCTCGCGCCAGGCTGCCCTGACGAGCCATTTCGAGAAAGCACACCAGATGACGGAATTTGATGCGGGTGTCGATGTTCACTACTGAGCCCCGTGAAGTTGCCTCATTGGTATCGAAACGTTTGCAGGCGATCTTAGCGTGCGTTCAATTTCCTGGCGACCGGAGGGTGCTGGATTTCAGAGACTCCCGGCGGCATTGATCCAGAAGAGCTCACAAGCGATTAATGGATCCACTAAATCGTTAACAAGCAGAATTAATTTGACAATACCCCATAAAATCACCACTAATGGATCCACTAAATAACAACAAACAACCTTGGAGAATCTCCATGTACCCCAAGAACACCTGGTACGTCGCCTGCACGCCCGATGAAATCGCTGGCAAGCCATTGGGCCGTCAGATCTGCGGTGAAAAGATGGTTTTTTACCGCGGCCACGAGGGCAAGGTGGCGGCTGTCGAGGACTTCTGCCCCCATCGCGGCGCACCGCTGTCCTTGGGCTATGTGGAAAACGGCAATCTGGTGTGCGGCTATCACGGCCTGGTGATGGGGTGCGACGGCAAGACTGTGGAAATGCCCGGGCAGCGGGTTCGCGGCTTCCCGTGCAACAAGACCTTTGCCGTGGTCGAGCGCTACGGCTTTATATGGGTCTGGCCCGGCGATCAGGCGTTGGCCGACCCGGCGCTGATCCATCACCTGGAATGGGCGGTCAGTGACGAGTGGGCCTATGGCGGCGGCCTGTTCCACATCCAGTGCGACTACCGCCTGATGATCGACAACCTGATGGACCTGACTCATGAAACCTACGTTCATGCGTCCAGCATCGGCCAAAAGGAAATCGACGAAGCGCCGCCGGTGACCACGGTCGACGGCGACGAGGTGGTCACCGCCCGCCACATGGACAACATCATGGCCCCGCCCTTCTGGCGCATGGCCCTGCGCGGCAACAACCTGGCCGACGATGTGCCGGTGGACCGCTGGCAGATCTGCCGCTTCACCCCGCCCAGCCATGTGCTGATCGAAGTCGGCGTGGCCCATGCCGGCCATGGCGGTTATCAGGCTCCCCAGCAGTTCAAGGCGTCGAGCATCGTCGTCGACTTCATCACGCCGGAAACCGAGACCTCGATCTGGTACTTCTGGGGCATGGCGCGCAACTTCAATCCGCAGGATGAAGCCTTGACCGCGAGTATTCGCGAGGGACAGGGCAAGATTTTCAGCGAGGACCTGGAGATGCTCGAACGCCAGCAACAGAACCTGCTCAGCCATCCCGCGCGCAATTTGCTCAAGCTCAATATCGACGCTGGCGGCGTGCAGTCGCGTCGCGTTCTGGAGCGCCTGATCGCCAGGGAGCAAGCCTCGCAGGAGTCAATGGCATGATCGAAGTGCTGGTGGTATCGCGCAACAACGAAGCCCAGGACATCTGCAGCTATGAGCTGGCCAGTGTCGATGAGCGACCGCTGCCGGCCTTCAGTGCCGGTGCGCATATCGATGTGCACCTGCCCGGCGGCTTGATCCGGCAATACTCCCTGTGCAACCACCCCGAAGAACGCCATCGCTACTTGATCGGCGTGCTCAAGGACCCGACCTCCCGCGGTGGTTCACTGGCCATGCACGAGCAGATCCACCCCGGCACGCGCCTGCCGATCAGTGAACCGCGCAACCTGTTCCCGTTGGTCCATGAGGCCAGGCGCAGTCTGCTGTTCGCTGGCGGTATCGGCATCACGCCGATCCTGTGCATGGCCGAACGCCTGGCACACAGTGGCGCGGATTTCGAGCTGCATTACTGTGCCCGATCACGGGACCGTGCAGCCTTTGTCGAACGCCTGCAGCACTCGCCTTTTGCCGACCGGGTGTTCCTGCATTTTGATCAGGAACCCGACACCGTGCTGGACGCGGCCAAGGTTCTGGCCACGCCGCTGAACGACGTTCATTTATATGTGTGTGGCCCCGGTGGCTTCATGCAGCACGTGTTGGACACGGCCAGGAAGCAGGGCTGGCAGGAACAATACCTGCACCGCGAGTACTTCGCCGCTGCGCCCGTCGACACTGGCGTCGATGGCAGTTTCTCGATCAAGCTCGCCAGCAGCGGTCAGGTCTTTGAGGTGCCGGCCGACAAGAGCGTGGTGCAAGTACTGCAAGACCAGGGCATCGAAATCGCCATTTCCTGTGAACAAGGCATTTGTGGTACTTGCCTGACTCGGGTTCTGGAAGGGGTGCCGGAGCATCGCGACCTGTTCCTCACCGAGGATGAACAGGCCTGCAACGACCAGTTCACCCCTTGCTGCTCGCGCTCGAAAACGCCGCTGCTGGTGCTGGATATCTGATAAACCGCGCTTATTCCGAGCGGAGAATGACCTTCATCCGCTCCTCGGCCGTCGCTGAGCCGAAGACCTCGGCGTAGCGCAACGTGGCGTTGGCGTGTTCGCGCATGATCGCTTCGGCACGCGCGCCCTGGCGGTTGACCAAGGCATCGAACACCGAATGGTGTTGCATGTGCGCATAGTTGAAACGTCGGTATTCCCGGACCATGTCGTTGCGGTCCACGGCCAGGGCGGTCACCGAAGCGAAGGGCAAATGATCGTTGCGCGCCAGGGCATCGGCGATCGCCGGGTTGTGGCTGCCCTCGACGATCACCTGGTGAAAACGCATGTTGAGGTCGTGATAGACCTCCAGGTCTTCTATGGTCACGTACCCTTTATCGAACAGTTGATCGCCCTGCATCAGGCACTGTTCGAGGGTCGCCCGGGCTTTGTCCGAGAGCCCGCGCTCGGCGGTCTGACGCGCCGCCAGGCCTTCGAGTACGCCCCGTACTTCGACCGCACCGGCAATGTCATCGGGGCTGACCGAACGCACCTGAAACCCGCGCCCGCCAAAACGCACCAGCAAACCTTCCTGTTCCAGCGTGCGGAACGCCATGCGCACCGGCATCCGCGAGACTCCAAACAGCTCAGCCGTGGGGATTTCCATCAACCGCTCGCCAGCCGCCAGCTCGCCCGAGGCGATCATCTTGCGCAATGCGACCAGCACCGTTTGACCGGGCTTACTCATCCAGGCAACTTCCAGAAAGGTGGGCCTGCATAGTAACGCAAGAGAGTGACGCCAGGTTTGGGCAGAGGCTGCGGTGTTCTGCCTCAGCCTTGATAGGCTGGGTTCTCGATCAGCAGCGCCATGCCCTGCCCGCCGCCGACACACGCGGCGGCAATGCCATAACACAGATTGCCCTCGCGCAGTTGCCTGGCCAGGGTCAGCACCAGACGCAATCCACTGGCGGCCAAGGGATGCCCCAGGGCGATGGAGCCGCCCCGCCGGTTGAGGCGGTCGCCGTCCAGTTCCAGCACCTGCGCCACGGCCAGCACCTGTGCCGCCTGGGCTTCGTTGATTTCCAACAAGCCGATGTCGTCAATGGCCAGGCCGCTGCGTTGCAGCAGCAACTGGATCGCCGGCGCCGGCCCGATGCCCATGAACTCCGGTGCCACGCCCACCACGGCACTGGCCAGCAAATGCGCCAACACCGGACGCCGCGCCGCAGAGGCTCGCCCCACCAGCGCGGCCGCCGCACCATCGACCACCGCGCAACTGTTGCCGGCCGTTTGCACACCGCCGGCATGCACCGCCCGCAACCGGCCCAAAGCGCTCAGATCGGTAGGTCGCGGGTGGCTGTCGCGCGTCACGCAGTCCACGCCCCGTGGCAACTGAATATTCCGTGGCTGATAGCCGGCCAACTCAAAACGCTCATTGCCGATCGCTACCAGTTCCGGTTCGAACCAGCCGTCGGCTTGCGCCTGCAATGCCAGTTGATGACTGCACAGAGCGTAGCGATCCACTTCGTCGCGGCTCAGGCCATGCCGCCGGGCCAGGTTGTCGGCAGTGGTGATCATGTCTACGCCCGGGGCCGGGTCGTAGAGGGCTTCCCAGAGAAAGTCCTTGAACGCCACCTCGGCACCGAGCCGGAAACCGCTGCGGTGGGTGTAAGCGGCAATCGGGTTGCGTGACATCGATTCGGCTGCCACACACAGGGCCAGCTGCACGCCGTCATCCAGTTGCCGCGCGGCCTGCCGCAAGAGTTCGAAGCCGGTGGCGCAGATGCGCTGCACCCCCAGCGCCGGAGTCTCTTGCGGCACGCCACTGTAGAGGCCGATATGCCGAGGCAGCAGGTAAGCATCGAAACTGGCCTGAGCCACGGAGCCGGCGAGCACGCTGTCCACCGAGGACGGATCGAGAGCAGCGCGAGCCAATACCTCGCGCCCGACCTTGATCCCCAGATCGATCGGCGAGACCTGAGCCAAGTCCCCGCCAAGGTCGACCCAAGGCGTGCGCAGGGCTTCGAAAATCGCCACATCGCTAAAGCTCGAATACTGCCCCGCACCGTTCACGGCAGAGGTCCGGCGCGCAGGATGGAAGGCTCTTCACCGCGATACAGCGCCTCGACTTTGTCAGCGCGCCACTGCAACACCGCACGCTGATTGATCGAGCCCTTGTCGGTGATTTCACCACGGTCGATGGAAGCTGGTTCGTCGAGCAGCGCGATCCATTCCAGACGACTGGCATTACCAGTGGCGTCGCGGTTGAGCCGCTGCAGCCAATCGCTGAACCACTGACGCACCGGCGCGCTGGCCAAGACTTCTGCATCGCTGGCGTGGGCACTCAAACCGGCCAGACGTCGGCATTCAAACAACCGGGGAAAGACCAGCGCCCCCAGGCACTCGCGGTCCGGTGCGGCCACCACCAGGTCCTGAACATAAGGAGAACCTTCGAGCACCGCGCGATTGCGCAGCGGGCCGACGCTGACAAACACACCGGAGCTGAGCTTGAAGTCCTCGGCGATGCGCCCGTCGAACATCAGCCCGAGTTGCGGATCACGGGGGTCAGCCAGTTTCAGCGCATCGCCAGAACAGTAGAAACCCTGTTCGTCGAACACCTCGGCGGTCTGCTGCGGCGCGCGCCAGTAGCCCGGCATGATGTGCGGCCCGCGAAAACGCCCTTCCAGCTTGCCGTCCACCGGCACCAGCCGCACTTCGCAACCAGGGGCCGGCAGGCCGATGTAGCCGGCCATGGACAGCGGCCCGGTGGTGAACGTGCAGGACGGTGACGCCTCGGTCATGCCGAGCCCGGCCATCATGCGAATGCGTTCGCCACAATGCTGTTCGGCGACCCGGTCCAGGCGATCCCAAACCCGTTGCGACAAACCGGCGGCAGCGAAAAAGAACAGTTTCATGCGCGAGAAGAAACGCTCGCGCAACTCGCCATCCTGCTCCAGAGCGTTGACCAGTTCTTCCCAGCCCTTGGGCACGGTCAGGTAGGCGGTGGGCGATATTTCCTTGAGGTTGCGCAGTGTTTCAGCAAAACCCTGAACGGTCGGCTTGCCGTCGTCCAGGTAAAAAGTGCCGCCGTTGTACAGCACGATGCCGACGTTGTGGCTGCCACCGAAGGTGTGATTCCACGGCAGCCAGTCCACCAGCACCGGAGGTTCTTCGCCGAACACCGGGAAGGTTTGCAACAGCATCTGCTGGTTGGCGCAGAGCATGCGCTGGGTGGTGACCACCGCCTTGGGCAGTTTGGTGGAACCTGAGGTAAACAGGAATTTGGCGATGCTGTCCGGCCCGGTAGCCGTGAAGGCGCAATCGGCCTCGGCACCGCCGGGTTGTTCCAGCAGGCTGGCAAAACTCGCCTGACGGCGGCCCGGTACTTGGCCATGCACGGTAATCAGCGGCGTTTCAGCCGGCAGCACCGCGTCGATCGCCCGCTGATAGGTCGCGGCGTCGCTGACGAACACCAGCCCCGGTTGCAGCAGATCGCAGACATGCCGCAGCTTGGCGAAATCCTGGGACAACAACGAATAGGCCGGGGAAATCGGGCTATAGGGAATGCCGGCATACATAGCGCCCAGGGCAATCTGCAAATGCTCGATGTCATTGCCCGAGAGGATCGCCAGTGGTCGCTCGGCCGACAGGCCATAACTCAGCAGGCTTTGGGCAATGGCGCGGACGCTGGTCAGCATCTCGGCGTAACTCACCCGGCGCCAGTCGCCGCCCTCTTGGCGAGCGGCAATAAAGGTCTGTTGCGGGCGAACCCGGGCCCAATGCACCAGGCGATCGAGCAAGCGTACGGGCAACTCGGCCAAGGGTTCCAGGGAGCGCATATGCAATATGCCCTGCTCTTCGCTGACTTCGACCGCAGGACAGCCGATGGATACCTGGCGATAGCGCGGTGCACTGGCTTCGGTCTGAGGTGGCGATCTGAATTCGGAACTCACGTGCTTGTTCTCCATCAAGGCACGCCACCGGTCCGCTGCGAAGCAGTCAACTGGGGCATGGCAGCCTTGTTATTGTTATATCTGGCCTGCAAGCGGGCGACGATCGCTCTAAAGCGTACGGCGCCCGACGCTGCGACAGCTGCTCAGATCGGGTAGTGCCGCGGTCCGTTCTGCAAGGTCACCCAGCGCAATTGGGTGAAGTGCTCGATGGACGCCTTGCCGCCAAAACTGCCATAGCCGCTGGACTTGACCCCGCCGAAAGGCATCTGTGCCTCGTCGTGCACGGTCGGGCCGTTGATATGGCAGATGCCCGACTCGACTCGCTGGGCCAAGGCCAACGCGCGACCGGTGTCACGACTGAAGATCGCCGCCGACAAGCCGAACTCGGAATCATTGGCCAGACGCAGCAGCTCTTCATCACCTTCGCCGCGCAGCACCACCGCCACCGGGCCAAAGGATTCTTCGCGGTACAGGCGCATGGCATCGGTGACGCTATCGAGCAAAGTCGGCTGCAGAATACTGCCCTCCAGCCGCCCCCCCGCGACCAGGGTTGCGCCCTTGTCGAGGGCATCGTCGATCATCACTTTGATCCGTTCGCCGGCGTTGCTGTCCACCAGGGAACCGAGCACCGAACCTTCCGCGTTGGGGTTGCCGGCGGGCAAGGTGGCGATCTTCGCCGCCAGTTTGGCGACAAAGGCATCGGCCACCTTGGCATCGACGATCAGGCGCTCGGTGGACATGCAGATCTGCCCCTGATTGAAAAAGGCACCGAAGGCTGCGGCCTCTACCGCCGCATCCAGGTCGGCATCTTCCAGCACCAGGAACGGCGCCTTGCCGCCCAGTTCCAGCAACGCCGGTTTGAGATGACGCGCCGACAGTTCGCCGACGATGCGCCCGACATGGGTCGAACCGGTGAAGTTGACCCGACGCACCGCCGGGTTGGCGATCAGCCGTTCGACAATCGCCGCGGCATCCTGAGGCGCGTTGCTAATGACGTTGACCACGCCATCACCGAGGCCGGCGTCCTGCAACACCTGGCCGATCAGCCGGTGCACCGCCGGGCTCAGTTCCGACGCCTTGAGCACCACGGTGTTGCCGCAGGCCAACGGCATGGCGATGGCGCGGGTAGCGAGGATCACCGGCGCGTTCCACGGCGCGATGCCCAGCACCACGCCGCACGGTTGACGCAGGGCCATGGCGAAGCTGCCGGGCACATCCGAAGGAATGACTTCGCCGGTGATCTGGGTCGTCATCGATGCCGCTTCACGCAGCATGTTCGACGCCAGATGCACATTGAAACCGTACCAGTTGGCCATGGCGCCGGTCTCGCCGGCGGCGGCGATGAATTCCGCGCTGCGGGCCTGCAACTGCTCGGCGGCGCGTAGCAACCGGGTGCGTCGTTCATTGGGGGCCAGGGCCGCCCAGGTGGGGAATGCCGCTTTGGCCGCAGCCACGGCGGCGTCGGCATCTTCCAGGGTGGCGGCGGCAACCCGCGACACGATTTCGCCGGTCACCGGATTACGCCGTTCGAAGGTTCGACCGTCTCGGGCGGGGCACGACTGGCCGCCGATCAGCAGGGGCACGTCCAGCATGGTGATTCCTCTTTGTTGTCTTTATCGGGAATACGTTCGAGGGGCTCACAGTAGCGCCGAGGCGCCGGGGCGAACAGCTGGCGGACGCTCGATCGCCCGGCCAGCTCGCCTTGTTCTCGACGCCGGGGCTCAGCGTTTATAAGCCTGCAAACCGGGCTTGATGCTCTTGTCGTCGAGGAACTGCTTCATGCCCTGCTCGCGGCCACCTTCGGTGTCCAGCAGGCGCGACTGATCGAGCTTGGCGTACAGGTAATCTTCGTTCTGCTCCCAGGTCAGTTCGCGGCAACGCTTGAAGCCATGCTTGGCTGCGCGCAGCACCACCGGGTTTTTCTCCAGCAGGTTACGCGCCAGCTCGATCGTCACTTCACGCAGTTGCGCCAGCGGCACGCTCTCGTTGACCAGGCCCATCTCGGCGGCTTTCTGCCCGCCGAAGGTCTTGCCGGTCATGATGTAGTACAGCGACTGGCGATGGCCCACAGTGTCGGCCATGGCCTTGCTCACCAGGTTGCCCGGCGGAATGCCCCAGTTGATTTCCGACAGGCCGAAAGTCGCTTCATCGGCGCAGATCGCCAAATCGCAGGCCACCAGCGGGCTGAAACCGCCACCGAAGCACCAGCCGTTGACCATCGCGATGGTCGGCTTGGCGTACATGCGCAGCAGTTTCCATTGCCATTGAGAGGCTTCGCGGCGGATTTTTTCCTGAAGGATTTCCGGGCCGGCGTCCACTTCGCGGAAGTATTCCTTGAGGTCCATGCCCGCAGTCCAGGCTTCGCCCGCACCCGTCAGCACCAGTACACCGGCGTCCGGATCCTGCTCCAGGGTTTCCAGAACGTCGATCATCTCGCGGTTCAGGGTCGGGCTCATGGCGTTGCGTTTTTCCGGGCGGTTGAGGATGACCCAAGCGATGCCTTCCTCGATTTCCACTTTGACCGTTGTCCAGCGACCTTCGTAATTGCTCATGGCGATGCTCTCTTGTTCTTGGCTTGACGATGGGTAAAAACTAAACCGCAAATATAGTTATGTCAATTAACTATTAATAAAATTAACCGAGTTGCTTTCGTGCCTGAAACGGGCGCAGCGCCCAGAAATCTGAAAGAGGTCGTGGCTATCCCCGGCCAATCTCGGCAAACTAGATAGCCTTCTTAACCGCCAGCCCGAGGATTTACCCTGCAATGGCCAAGTCTTCCAAGATTGCCGCCGCCCCCGAGGCTCCTGCCGACAGCGCCGAAACCCAGGCGTCGCTGGACGCAGCCCTCGACGACCTGATCGGTTACGCCATGCGCCGGGCGCAGTTGAAACTGTTCCAGAACCTGATTGGCCGGCTCTCGGCCCACGACTTGCGCCCGGCGCAGTTCTCGGCCCTGGCGATCATCGACCAGAACCCCGGGCTGATGCAGGCCGACCTGGCCAAGGCGCTGGCCATCGAGCCGCCGCAAGTGGTGCCGCTGCTGAACAAACTGGAAAGCCGGGCGCTGGCGGTGCGAGTGCGCTGCAAACCGGACAAACGCTCCTACGGGATTTTTCTCAGCAAGACCGGCGAAACCCTGCTCAAGGAGCTGAAACTGATCGCTGCCGAGAGCGACATGGATGCCACGTCCGCCCTCGACAGTCAGGAACGCGAAGAACTGCTCAGGTTGCTGAAGAAGGTCTATCAGGCCTGAAACGACTTACCAGATCGGCACGGTGTAGAGCACCAGAAAGCGGGTCTGGTTTTCATCGCGAAATGCCGCGCCGGCGGGGAAGTCATTGCGATAGATCGACTTGCGCGCCATCAGCCCGACGTTCTTCAAAGGGCCACTCTGGATCACATACCCCAGTTCCATCTGGAACTCCCGCTCCTTGCGGTCGTCGGCATTCAGCGCCGCCAGTTCGATATGATCACCGCGCACATAACGCAGCCGGCTCTTCAGGCCGGGCACCCCGGCGGCGGCAAAGTCATAGTCGTAGATCGCCTGCCAGGTTCGCTCCTTGGCATTGAGAAAGTCCGAGCTCATGGTCAGCTCACTCATGCCCATCAACTCGGTGCCCGACACGTAAGGCGTCGCGGTGTCACCACTGGAGTGCATATAGCCCAGGCTCAGGCGATGGCCGCCAAAGCGATAACCGAACAACGCCGAGAGGTTGCGGTTGTCCACCTTGCCGGCCTTCGCGCTGCCGTCCTCGTCGCTGAAAAAACTGCGCAAGTCAGTGGTCAACGTGCCCTCGCCCACCTGCAGCGTGTGCAGCAAGGCCAGGGTGTTCTGCTGGTACAGATCCGCCACTTCGGCGTGATAGGCACGCAGGCTCAGATCCTTGTTTACCTGGTAATCGCCACCGACATAGGCCATGTGCGATGAGGTGGCCGCGCCGTTGAAACGTCGGTTCGGCGAGGCGATGCTCATCGGCTGGTAGTTGGTGGAATCGCGCTTGTTGATGCGATCGATGTAACCAGTGTTGAAGGTCAGCCCGTCGATGTCCTTTGAACTGAGGGTGGTGCCGCGAAACGTCTGCGGCAGCAGCCGTGACGGACTGGCGAAAGCGAACGGCAGGAAGATCGATACATCGCCGGTTTTCACCGTGGTCTGGGCAAAACGCATCTTGGCGGTCATGGCCAGGCGCGAATACTCGTCCGCCGCACGCTTGTCGCTGGCGGACACCGGCAACAACTCGGTGCCACTGCGGTCCGGCGACGAGTCCAACTTGACGCCCATCAGGCCGCGAGCGTCCAGGCCAAAACCAACAGTCCCCGGAGTAAAGCCCGACTCCATATTCATAATGAAACCCTGGGCCCATTCCCGGGCCGCGGTCTTCGCCCCGTCGTCCTTGTAGTCCCGATCCAGGTAGTAATTGCGCAGGGTCAAGGTGCCGTGACTGTCATCGATAAAGCCTTCGGCCAGCGCCGGAGTGGCAATCACACTCAAACCCAACAGGGCCAGATGACGTGCGCGAACAGGTAAGGTTGAGATCGCCACGAGGGCGTCCCGAGGGAGATTTGGCATGTTCGATGTCCACTTATTGTTGTTGTTTTTTTGAACGGGATCGTCGGGTTGCCCCAAGGATCTCCGGTCAGAGAATGGAAACGCCTGAGGGTGGCGTCAATCCACAATGACCGACAATCGAACATTAATATTA
>NZ_JBGLZF010000023.1:0-96233 GCF_047304405.1 Pseudomonas sp. Pseusp11 | reverse complement strand
CGGGTGATCATCGGGTCAGAACAAACCGGGTACGGCCTCGTGAATGCCACAAGACCCACAAGCCGGCGATATTAATGATAAATATTCTCATACGCAAAGGAGACGATGAGATAACGGGCAAGCGCCGATTGCCGGATGCAGGCCCGCGCCACTACAATGCGAACAATTCTTGTTCTCTAACGTATCAATATGCATCCGGAGCGGTTCCGTTGTCGTCAGCCACTACCGTCGAAGTCCTTTATCACGTCCATCACAACTGGCTCACCGGTTGGCTGCGGCGCAAACTCGGCTGCCCTGACAGCGCCGCGGATCTGGCCCAAGACACGTTCATGCGAGTGCTGACGGCACGGGAAACACCGCAAATCATCGAACCACGGGCGTTCCTCACCACCATCGCCAAGCGCGTGCTGTTCAATCATTACCGCCGCCAGGACCTGGAGCGCGCCTACCTCGATGCGCTGGCGCAGATGCCGGAAATCGTCGCACCGTCGGAGGAAGACCGGGCGATCATCCTGCAAACCCTGTTGGAACTCGACCAGTTGCTCGACGGTTTGCCGCGCCTGGTCAAACGCGCCTTTTTGCTGGCTCAGATTGATGGTTTGACGTACCCGCAGATTGCCGTCGAACTGGGCATTTCCATCGCCACGGTCAAACGGCACCTGAACAAAGCGGCGATGCGCTGCTACTTCGCGCTATGAACAGCCCTGGGGATTTTTCCTCTCAAGTCGCCGAACAGGCCGTGTACTGGTTGATGGAAATCCAGCAAGGTCCGTTGAGCCCGCGCCAGCAAATCGCCTGGCGACAATGGCTCGACGCCCATGGCGAACATCGACGGGCCTGGGAGCACATTCAGCGGGTCAATCAACGCTTGCGCGGTTTGTCTTCACCGCTGGCCCACGCCGCCGTTAACGCACCGAAATCCGCCGGCCGTCGTCAGGCGTTGAAGCTGTTGCTGATTCTCGGCGCGGGGTCGGCAGTCACTTGGGGCCTGCGTGAGCACAATCCGTTGACGCCGTTGCTGGCCGACTTCCGCAGCCCCATTGGCCAGCGACGCAAAGTACCGCTCGGCGATGGCAGTCAATTGCAACTCAACACCGCCAGTGCTGCCGATGTGCGAGTCGAAGGCCAGCAACGGCTGATCCGCCTGCTCGAAGGCGAGATACTGCTGACCGCCACCCAGGCGTTTCAGATACAGACCGCGCAAGGCCTGTTGAAAACCCAGGGTGGGCGACTGAACGTTCGGCAGTTTGCCGAACGCACTCACGTGGCGGTGTTCGAAGGCAGCGTCGAATTGAAGCCCGATGACGGCGCCCCGCTGCTGCTACAAACCGCCCGGCAGTTGAGCTTCGGCGCACGCGGTATCGGCACTCCCCTGCCACTGGACGCCAACAGCGGCGCCTGGGCCGATGGCATGTTGGTGGCCGCACACATGCGCCTGGGGGACTTCCTCGACGAACTCGGCCGCTATCGCCGCGGGCAACTCAATTGCGCCGCAAATGTTGCCGATCTACTGATCTCCGGGACTTATCCACTGGACGACAGCGAGCGGATTCTTGATCTGCTGGAAATCAGTCTGCCGGTGAAGGTGAAGCGGTTTACGCGGTATTGGGTGACGGTTAAGGCGAGGGTCTGAATCTTGATCAACATACATAACCTGTGGCGAGGGAGCTTGCTCCCGTTGGGTCGCAAAGCAGCCCCAAAATTTGCCACCGGAGTTTTCCAGAAAGAATGCCTGCTTAGTTTACGACTGCTTCGCAGCCGAGCGGGAGCAAGCTCCCTCGCCACAAAAAGCAAAACGGTAAATCTGTAAAAATATTCGCCCAACGTGAGCCGTTTTTCAGATCTGGCGTGACAGAGAAGGAAAGCCCCCTTGATTCAACCTTCTCAGGATCGCCCTCCATGCAACCCACCCGTCTCATTCCCCTGGCCCGCACCTTGCGCCAACTCTTGCTGGGCGCCAGCCTGGGCTTGGGCGCTCTGCCCCTGGTGCATGCCGCTGACGCCAAGCCGTACCACATCGCACCGTCTTCGCTGGAAAACGCACTCAACCAGTTTGGCCGTGAAGCCGGCGTGCTGATCTCCTTTGGCTCACAAGTCACCAGCGGTGTGCAGAGTCGCGGCCTGGAAGGCAACTACACCGCCGAACAAGGCTTGAACGCCTTGCTCGAAGGCACCGGCCTGCAAGCCCGCGCCGAGGGCAACAATGCCTTCAGCCTGCAACCGGTGGGCGATGCGGCGCTGGAGCTGGACACCTCGAAAGTGGTCGGCGACTGGCTCGGCGATGCAGCGCAGACCAACGTCTTCGAACACCCCGGCGCTCGCGACGTGATCCGCCGCGAAGAGTTTGAACGCCAAGGCGCGACTCAAGCCCGGGACGTGCTCAACCGTATCCCGGGGGTGAATGCGCCGGACAACAACGGCACCGGCAGCCATGACATGGCCCTGAACTTCGGCATTCGCGGGCTCAACCCACGACTGGCCTCCCGTTCGACGGTATTGATGGATGGCATTCCGGTGCCTTTCGCACCTTATGGCCAACCGCAGTTGTCGTTTGCGCCGATCAGCATGGGCAACATGGAGGCAGTCGACGTGGTGCGCGGCGGCGGTGCGGTGCGCTACGGCCCGCAAAACGTCGGCGGCGTGGTCAACTTCGTGACCCGCGCCATTCCCGATGAGCCGACGGTCAAGGGCGGTTTCCAGAGCGAAACCAGTCCGTCGTCCAGCCACGATGGCTTCAAGACCACCGGCAACCTGCTGGCCGGCGGCACGGCCGACAACGGCCTGGGCGGCGCGATTCTGTACTCGGGCACCCGCGGTGGCGACTGGCGCGAACACAGCGACACCGAAATCGACGACCTGATCCTCAAAGGCAAATACCAGCTCGATGAGGCCAACAGCCTCAACGCCATGGCCCAGTACTACGAAGGCAAGGCGGACATGCCCGGCGGGCTGAACGTCGCCGATTACGACGCCAACCCTTACCAGTCGACCCGCCCGAAAGACCAGTTCTGGGGTCGCCGCACAATGTTCAACTTCGGCTATCGCTATCAGGAAGATCGCCGCGAGTTCACCGCCAATACGTTCTTCACCAAAACCCTGCGTAGCGGTTATCTGGACCAGGGCACGTTTCTCTCGCTGTCGCCACGCGAGTACTGGGTGCGCGGCCTGGAAACCCGTTTCGCCCAAGGCTTCGATCTCGGCCAAACCAGTCACGAAGTCGGCGTCGGCTATCGCTATATCAACGAGGCCGGCCACGAACTGCGCTACCGCACGCCGATCGCCAGTAACGAGCTCCCAACCACCAACAGCCGCAACGACCGCGACACCCGGGGCGGTACCGAAGCCAATGCGTTCTTCGTCGACGACCGGATCGACATCGGCAAGTGGACGATCACACCGGGCATCCGCTACGAAATGATCGAGTCGCAGCAGACCAACAATCTGACCAATGTGAAATACAAGGGCGACTACAACACCGCCCTGCCCGCATTGAACGTGCTCTATCACCTGACCGACAGCTGGAACCTCTACGCCAACACCGAAGGCTCGTTCGGCAGCGTGCAATACAGTCAGATGCCCAACCGGGTGACCAGCGGTGAAGTCAAACCGGAGAAGGCCCGCACCTGGGAGCTGGGTACCCGTTACGACAACGGCGCGTTGCGTGCCGAGATTGGCGCGTTCCTGATCAACTTCGATAACCAGTATGAAAGCAATCAAACCAACGACTCGGTAATCGCCCGTGGCGAAACCCGTCATCAAGGTATCGAAACCAGCGTCAACTATGCCCTCGACGACTTGAGCCCGGCGCTGGCCGGTTTCGATGTGTACGCGACTTACGCCTATGTTGACGCGACCATCCGCGAAGACGGGCCGAACAAGGGCAATCGCGTGCCGTTCTCCTCGAAACACAAAGGCACGATCGGCGTCGGCTATACCGAAGGCGCCTGGAAACTGAACCTGGACAGTAGCTACCAGAGTGACCAGTTCGCCGACAACGCCAACACCTCTACAGAGAGCGCTGATGGCAGCACCGGCAGGATTCCGGGCTACATGTTGTTCAGCAGCCGCGCGGCGTATGACTTCGGGCCGAAACTGTCGGATTTGAATGTGGCGGTGGGGGTGAAGAACATCTTCAACCACCAGTACTTCACCCGCTCGTTCGATGACAACAACAAGGGCAAGTACGTGGGAGAACCGCGGACGGTGTATGTGCAGACGTCGGTGGCGTTTTGATTACTAACCACGAGTCTGAGGTCGGACACTCTTGTGGCGAGGGAGCTTGCTCCCGCTCGGCTGCGCAGCAGTCGTAAAGCCTCCTGACGAGATTTGCCTGACACACCGCACCGGATGGTTTGGGGGCCGCTTCGCACCCCAGCGGGAGCAAGCTCCCTCACCACAGAAAGCCCCTTCACCACAGCAAGTTCCTTTGCCGCAGGGGACCGGTGGACACTGAAACAAAAACGGGCCTGCAATCGCAGGCCCGTTTTAATCAGGAAGGTAAAAGGTAAATCAGGCCTCAGCCGTTGAGCGCAGCCTGTTCGTTCTCGAGAAACTCATCTTCAAGCAGTGCATCGGCATGGGCGCCCCTATCGAACGGAACCACCGCGGCGCGTGGTTTACCGCGCAATTTGCCAAACATATGCTCCAGCGCATGTTCAAGTTTTTCGGCTGCCCCGTCGATCGCCAGTTCCAGGGAGGCGGCTTTATGGGTAACGGAAATCGGTTGGTGGCCTTTTGGCCGCGCTTCCAGCTGGCAGCGCATGTCATGGGGACCAGGCTTGTCGCCGTTCTCGTCCCGCAGATGGACCTCGACGCGGGTCAGGTCCTCTTCATAACGTTCGAGCGTGCTCTCAATGGTAGTACGTACCCACTCCTCCAGTCGTTTACTGCTTTGAATATGGTTATCGCTATTGACTTGGATTTGCATAGTTCTTCCCTTATTTCAGCTAGCTCGCAAGAGGCGCATCGGCTGGCCCTTGGGCGTCATCACCGCAACCTCTTGGTTACACAATCGGTGTGTGCGCGGAACATTTCAACCCCTAAAAAAAGATAAATATTCATACGCAAAAAAAGCCGGACAACGAGCAAAAGCACTGTTAATGTCGGGAGTTGGGTTGCCCCTCTCTTCGCTCATAATTGCCCACATCTGCCCGCTCCCCCAGTGGGTGCTGGCTGCGAAAAACCGCTGCCTCTTCCACCAGCCAGTCATGCACCGCGCGCACGCCCGGATGGCTCAGCGCACCTGGCGCATAGAGCAGCACGTAGCGCTTGTGATTGGGCACCGCCAGGCCAAACGGCACGATCAATGTTCCTCGTTCCAGCTCATCGTTAAGCAGCGTTCGCCGCGCAATCGCCACACCCATCCCGGCAATCGCCGCTTCGATGGTCAGGTGATTGCGGTTGAAGGTGTGCCCGCGCCGCACGTCCGCGCCTTCAAAGCCGATGGCATTGAGGTAAAACTCCCATTCCGCGTATTCGTAACTGCCGCGCCAGGCGGTAATGTCGTGCAACAACGGGAAGTGCATCAAGTCTGCCGGACCGTGCAGCGGCGGCCGCCCTCGCAACAGGTTCGGTGCGCACACCGGGAATATCTGTTCGTCGAGCAAGGTTGTGGATAACAACCCGGGATAGCTGCCGTCATTCAGATCGATCGCCAGGTCGAAATCACCCTCGTGCAGCGGCACGCTGCTGTCCTCCGCCACCAGGCGCAATTGAATGTCCGGGAAGCGCTGCTGCAAACGCGGCAAACGCGGGGTCAGCCATTTGCTCAGGAACGAGGGAATCGAACGCACCCGCAAAATCCCGCTGATCATTCCCGCATCCAGTCGTCGCAATTCTGCGTCGATGCTGCCGTAAGCCTCGTTGACCGTAATGGCCAGGCGCTGGCCTTGCGCACTCAACTCCACCCCACGGGCGCGACGGTGAAACAGGCGAAACCCCAGCCGCTCTTCCAGTTGCCGAATTTGCTGACTGACCGCACCCGGCGTGATGTGCAGTTCTTCGGCGCAACGGGTGAACGACAGGTGCCGCGCGGCACAGGAAAACACGTGCAGCCAGACGTAAGTCTGGGCGTGCAATTGACGACTCATCGTTTAGTCCTGCTAAAGGCTGTCTTAGGAAGTTTCGTTGGTCACGTAGGACCGAGGTAGGCAGTATCGCCGACATTGCGCTTGGCCTACAAAAATGGCGGCGATTTCTCTTCCATTGCTTGTATAGGCTTTAGCATGGCTATCAGTGTTTTCGATCTCTTCAAAGTCGGCATCGGTCCGTCCAGCTCCCACACCGTCGGCCCGATGCGCGCCGCAGCGACCTTTGCCCAAGCACTGATTGACCAGAATTTACTGGCCGCCGTCCGTCGGGTAGAAATCCGCCTTTATGGCTCGCTTTCCGCCACCGGCGTCGGCCATGCCACCGACCGCGCCTGTGTCATGGGCCTGATGGGCGAATGGCCGGACAGCATCGATCCGACCAGTATCGATTCGCGCATCCAGCACCTGCGGGAAACCGGCAAGCTGTCCCTGGCCGGCAAAGCGACCATCGCCTTCAACTGGCAGCACGATCTCCTGCTGCTCGACGAGAGCCTGCCCTACCACCCGAACGCCATGTCCCTGACAGCCTTCGGCGAAACCGGTGAGCTGTTCGAGCAGACGTACTACTCGGTGGGCGGCGGCTTCATCATCGAAGCGGCCGAAGCCGAGTCCGGCATTGCGCCGGCCAGCGACGTCGTGCTGCCGTACGATTTTTCCAGCGCCGCCGAATTGCTCAAGCTCTGCAAACAGCACGGTCTGCGGGTGTCCGAATTGATGATGGCCAATGAATTGGCCTGGCGCAGCGAAGCCGAAGTCCGTCAGGGCCTGTTGCTCATCTGGTCGGTGATGCGCGAGTGCGTCGAGCAAGGCTTACGTCACGAAGGCATCCTGCCCGGCGGACTGAATGTTCCGCGCCGCGCCGCGAAATTGCATCGCAGCCTGTTGGAAATCGGCAAACCGAACGTCATCAGCTCCACCCTGTCGGCCATGGAGTGGGTGAACCTGTTCGCCCTCGCCGTGAACGAAGAAAACGCCGCGGGCGGACGGATGGTCACCGCGCCTACAAACGGGGCGGCGGGAATCATTCCGGCCGTGCTGCACTACTACATGAAATTCAACCCGGACGCGTCGGACGATGACGTCGTGGCGTTCTTTTTGGGTGCCGCCGCCGTAGGCATTCTCTGTAAGAAAAACGCCTCGATCTCCGGCGCCGAAGTCGGCTGCCAGGGTGAAGTCGGCTCGGCCTGTGCCATGGCCGCCGCCGGTTTGGCCGACGTGCTCGGTGCCACTCCAGAGCAGCTGGAAAACGCCGCTGAAATCGGCCTGGAACACAACCTCGGCCTGACCTGCGACCCGGTCGGTGGTCTGGTGCAAGTACCGTGCATCGAGCGCAACGCGATTGCCGCGGTGAAGGCGATCAACGCCACGCAAATGGCCCTGCGCGGTGACGGCAAACACTTCATTTCCCTGGACCGGGTGATCCGCACCATGCGCGATACCGGCGCCGATATGCACGACAAATACAAAGAAACTTCACGGGGCGGCCTGGCTGTTAGCTGGGTGGAGTGCTGAGGAGCATTTCCTGACAGTCCGCAACACGTGAGCCCGAGCAAAAACAATAACGAGGCGAAAACGATGACCGATGTACGCACACCTGCTGCCGATAATCCCGCTGTAGACCTCACACGCAGTAGCGAAATAACCCACAAAGGCTGGAGTAAACACGACACCACCTGGATGCTTGGCCTCTATGGCACAGCGATTGGCGCCGGCACACTGTTTTTGCCGATCAACGCCGGCGTGGGTGGTTTCTGGCCGCTGCTGATCCTGGCAGTGCTGGCGTTTCCGATGACATTCTTTGCACACCGCGGCCTGACTCGTTTCGTGTTGTCCGGCCGTTCCGGGGACATCACCGAGGTGGTGGAAGAACACTTCGGCATCGGTGCCGGCAAACTGATCACGCTGCTGTATTTCTTTGCGATTTTCCCGATTCTGCTGGTGTACAGCGTGGCGCTGACCAATACCCTGAGCAGCCTCATGGAGCACCAGTTGCACATGACGCCACCGCCCCGGGCGATCCTGTCACTGGGGCTGATTCTCGGCCTGATGGCCATCGTCCGTTGTGGTCAGGGCGTCATCGTCAAATGCATGAGTGTGCTGGTTTACCCGTTCGTCGCCGCTTTGCTGCTACTGGGCATCAGCCTGATCCCAAACTGGAACGGCGCGTTCTTCGCCACCGCCAGTGAAGGCATGCCACTGCCGCTGTTCTTCAAGACCTTGTGGCTGGCGATCCCGGTGATGGTGTTCTCGTTCAACCATTCGCCAATCATTTCCGCCTTCGCCGTCGATCAGAAGCAGCGTTACGGCGGGCAAGCCGAACGCAAAAGCAGCGGCATTCTGGCGATCGCTCACGCCATGATGGTCGTCACGGTGATGTTCTTTTGCTTCAGCTGCGTGCTGGCGTTGTCCCCAGCTGATTTGGCCGCGGCGAAGGCGCAGAACATTTCGATCCTGTCGTACCTGGCCAACCACTTCCAGACGCCGGTCATCGCTTACGCCGCGCCGCTGATTGCACTGGTGGCAATCACCAAATCCTTCCTGGGCCATTACATCGGCGCCAGCGAAGGCTTTCAGGGCCTGATCGTGAAAAGCCTGCGTGGTCGTGGTCGAGTCGTCTCCGCCAGCTGGCTGAACCGCCTCACTGCACTGTTCATGATCCTCAGTTGCTGGGCCGTGGCGACCTTCAACCCGAGCATCCTGGGCATGATCGAAACCCTCGGCGGGCCGATCATCGCCTGCCTGTTGTTCCTGATGCCGATGTACGCCATCCGCCGTGTACCGGCCTTGCGCCAGTACTCGGGCCAGGCCTCGAACGTGTTCGTGGTGTTGGTCGGTCTGATTGCACTGTCTGCGATCATCTATTCATTTATGCCCTGAAACGGGCAGGCAAAAAGAAGGCGGGCCAGGGTGCCCGCCGTTTTTTTGCCGTAAACATTGTCCGACAGTTTTTCCGGCATGCCCCTTGCTGTATCCCCTACGCGGCACGGAAGAAAGCGCATGAACATGGAAGGCCGGTGGTCTGGTACTGCGAACTAATCCCGATCACGGCCGTCAACAACTGCACGTTCAATCAGGCGGTGACGCATTATGGACAACCCTTTTCAGCTCATTACCGATGCTTTTGCAGCGGATTATCAAATCAACCTGAGCATCCAGGGCCTGGACGGCAGCATCATGCTGACCCTCTCCAACGCTGGCCGCGTGGTGGCCAAACGGATGATCAGCGCCGAACAACGCAATGACCCCAAGCGCCTCAAACGCCTGGTACAAAGTATTCAGTTCGGCATCGCCATCGAACAGGGTGAATGTGCCGTGGCCATCCTCGAAGCCATGACCGACGGCGACAACCGTAAGCTGCCGCCGCCACAGGCCAAAGCCCGGCCCCGACCTGAAATCGGGTTTTAAAGCTCGCCCTTCTCCACTTCAGGATGCTCACCGGAACCCGCACCGATCTTGCGCTGCGGGTGTTCGATCTTCACCGAAGGAAATTGCGACGAAGCGTAACGCACCACCAGAATCGAAAACGCCAGCAACAGGATCCCGCCGCACAGGTAGATGATCCCCAGGTCCGGTGGATTGTGGTGCGAGACGTTGGAGATCAGCAGCCGTGTCAGCGCGGTGATCGCCACGTAGATCAGGAACCGCACCGGCATGTGGTTGGTCTTGAAGTAAATCCCGACCATCGCCCCCAGTTCCAGGTAGATGAACAGCAACAGGATGTCATCGATCTTGATGTGCCCCTGTTCCAGCATCCCGATGAACTCCATGACCGCCGCCCAGGCAGTCACCGCACCGATGGCGAACAGCGCCAGGTAGTGGAAGGTCTCGACAAACAGGTTGCCCAGGGACTCGGCCAGTTGGTGCACGTTCTGCCGCAGGTTCTCGGCCCAGTTGATTTTCACGATGATTGATCCTTAGCTCGGTTCGAGCGGATGATGCGGGTTGGACGTGACGGTTGTTCTGCATGCAGAAAAAAGGCCAGGGGTTGCCTGCCACATGATGGCGAGGTGCTTTAAAACACGCTCCGTGGCGTTTGGTCGCACCCGTCCCGTTCACCTGACAAACCCCGAATCCGGTCTACATTAAAAAGCCACTACCCAAAGCGCAGGGATTCGCTTATCCTTTTCGCTGTATATAGATACAGTAGTCGCAAAGACAACTAAATGTGAAGGCATGTGAGGTGGTGAATGGCCGTCGAAGTGGTATACCGCAGCAGCCGAGATCTGGAGCGCTTGTTCATGGATAAAGCCGAAGCTGACCGTCATGACAAAATGCTCGAACTGGCCGAATTGCTGGCTGAAGTGTTGCAAAAAGCCGTTCCGTCCCTGACCGAGCAGCAAGTGGAAGAAGCCGGGATCTACATGGCGAAGAACCGCGATGTGTTCGCCAAGGCGTTCAAGAGCCAGCCGGACGCACTGTCCGAACTGCTGAATGCGCCAGCTGAAGTCGCTGAAAAAGCTGCACCCGTTGAAGTCGCTGCACCTGTTGAAGTAGCGCCCGCTGAGCCGACCAAGCCAGCCAAAGCCGCCAAGACGCCGAAGTAAGCAATGCCCGAATTGAATAGGCCCTGAGTCCAATGGCTCAGGGCCTTTTTCATGCCCGCAAAACGTCAGGCCTCGGGTTGTTCCAGCGCCGTCACCAGCGCCTTGAAGAACCGCGCCGCCTCGCCGCCCGTCACTACGCGGTGATCGAAGGTCAGGGACAGCGGCAGGATCGGATGCACCGCCACTGCGCCCTCGACCGCCACCGGTTCATCGCGGATCGCCCCGGCGGCGAGGATCGCCACTTGCGGTGGCACCACCACCGGGTTGGCGTAGCGGCCGAACAAGGTGCCGAAATTCGACAGGGTCAGGGTCGCGCCCATCATTTCCTTGGGCGGAATCGAGCGCGCCTGCACATCGGCGCGCAGGCGCATCACACCTTCTTTCAAGTCCGCCGACGAGCGATTGCCAACATCGCGCAGCACCGGCACGAACAAGCCGTCCGGTGTATCCACGGCAATGCCCAGGTCGAGCCGTTCGTGTTGTTTGAGCGATAGGGTTTTACCGTCGAAGGCGCTGTTGAGCACCGGCTCCACCGCACAGGCCGCCGCCATGGCCTTGGCCAGACGAATCAGTGGTTCTCGCGCCTGCCCCCAGCGATGCAGATCGGCATCGCCGAAAATCGTCACCGGCACCACTTCGGCATGGGACCGGGCCATGTTCAGCGCCATGCTGCGGCGCACACCGCGCAGCTTCTCACCGCCGAAACGCTCGCGTTCCGTCTGGGCCGCATTTTCCACATCGCTGCGGGTGATCTGGCCGTCTTGGCCGGAACCGACCAAGGCGCTCAGTTCAACGCCCAGTTGTCGCGCCAATTGACGCACTGCTGGCGTGGCGCGGTTCGCCAGGTATTCGCGGGTCGAAGGCGCGGTGCCGATAAAAAACGCATCCTCCTGATTCGTGCCGCCGCCCTCAAGCCGTCCGACCACGGTGCCCGCGTCCGCTTCGCCTTCATAACCGAGCAACGGCTCACCCACATGCAGGATGTCGCCTTCGCCGCCGAAGGTTTTCGCCACCACGCCGTCGTAGGGCGCGGGAATGTCCACCAGCGCCTTGGCGGTTTCCACCGACACCAGCAATTGGTCAGCCTTGACGGTATCGCCGACCTTCACATGCCAACGGACGATTTCCGCTTCCTGCAAGCCTTCGCCCAGATCCGGCAGTTTGAAGTATTTCATCGCAACCTCCTCGGCCTCTGGCGTTTCTGCAAGGGCTTCTTCAGGCGTGGCGCAGCACGGTGTCACAGGCGTGAAGAATGTCTTCGACGCCAGGCATGTACAGCGATTCCAGTCGATACAGCGGTGGCGGGATGTCCGGCGCAGTGACTCGCTGGATCGGTGCCTGCAACTGCAGAAACACCCGTTCGTAGAGACTGGCGGCGATTTCCGCGCCGACCCCGCAGGAGCGCGGCGCCTCATGCACGATCACGCAGCGACCGGTCTTGCGCACCGAGGCCTCCATCGTGTCGAGGTCCAACGGTTTGATACTGGCGACATCGATCACTTCCGCCGAGATGCCCTGCTCGGCCAACGCCGTGGCAGCTTGCAGGGTTTCCATCACACTGGCGCCCCAACTGATCAAGGTGATGTCGCTGCCTTCGCGCAGGGTGAAGCAGCTGTCCAGCGGCAAGCGTTTACCGTCATCCAACAACGGTTGCGGGTTCATGCGATAGAGTCGGGTCGGTTCGAGAAAGATCACCGGGTCCGGGTCGTCGATGGCCGCGAGCAACAAACCATAGGCCCGGGCCGGCGAGGACGGGATCACCACCCGCAACCCCGGAATGTGCGCGAACAGTGCTTCGGTGCTTTCGCTGTGATGTTCCGGCGCACGAATCCCGGCGCCCATCGGCGAGCGCAGCACCATCGGGCAAGTGAGCCGCCCGCGCGTGCGGTTGCGCATGCGACTGGCGTGGGACACCAGGTGCTCCATGGTGGCGTAGATAAACCCCATGAACTGGATTTCCACCACCGGTTTCAAGCCTTGGGCCGCCATGCCCACTGCCAGCCCGCTGATCATGGTTTCGGCCAGCGGCGAATCGATGACCCGCTTGAAACCAAAGCTGTCGCGCAGGCCCAGCGTGGCGCGAAACACGCCACCGTTCACCCCGACGTCTTCACCGAGGACGATAACGTTCTCGTCTTCGCGCATGGCCCGATGCAACGCCAGATTCACCGCCTCCAGCAGCGTTACCTTACCGTTACTCATGGCCCGAACCTCCCGTCCGGCGCGCCACCCGTTCGAGGAAGTCTTCACGCTGCTCGGCCAGGGCTTGTGGCCACTGGGCGTAGACATGATCGATCACTGATGCCGGCGCCTGCAGGCCCGCCGCTTCGAAGTTATCCACAGCAACCTGCACCAACCCCTGGCATTCGCTGATCAGCGCCTGCTCGCGGCTTTCATCCCACACGCCCTGCCCGACCATGAAACGCTGCAGACGTTTGATCGGTTCTTCGAGCCAGGCTTGCTTGACCTCGTCCGCCGAGCGGTAGCGCGTGGCATCGTCGGCCGTGGTGTGATCACCGAGGCGATAGCTCAGGCATTCGAGCAACACCGGGCCTTTGCCGTGGCGCGCCCGTTCGAGGGCCGCTTGCACGCGGTCATACACGGCGAGGATGTCGTTGCCATCGACTTGCTCACCGTGGAACCCGGCGCCAATGGCTTTCTGCGCCAACGTAGGAGCGCCGCACTGAATTCGTCGCGGTACCGAGATCGCCCATTGGTTGTTGTTGACCATGAACACCACCGGCAACTGCCAGGCGCCAGCGACATTTAGGGCCTCGAGAAAATCACCTTTGCTGGTGCCGCCATCGCCGCAGGTGGTGACGGCGACCCGATGCTCGCCACGGATCTTGAATGCGCTGGCGACGCCGCAGGCATGCAGGGCCTGGGTGGCGATCGGCACACAGATCGGGAAATCCTGCGCCACCGCCGGGTCGACAAAGTCGCTGCCACGTTCATCGCCGCCCCAATACAACAGGATTTCTTCCATGCGCACGCCACGCATCAGCTGCACGGCGGTGTCGCGGTAATACGGGATCAGCACGTCTTCGGCGTGCATCAGGCTGCCGACCGCAACGCCAATGGCTTCCTGGCCCAGGGTCGGCGCGTAGGTACCGATGCGCCCGGTGCGTTGCAGGGCGACCGCTTTCTGGTCAAAAAGGCGGGTCAGGACCATCTGCCGATACAGGCGCGTCAACAGATTGAAGTCGTCGGCCCAGGGAGGGAGATCGCAGAGCACCTGGCCGTCAGGGGATAAAAAACGGGTGTAGGGCAGCTCAACCTTGTGAAGCATCACAGGGCTCCTGGCACGCGGGGTCGGCGTGCGATTGTCAGGCCCGACGTTTGTGGCGCAGGGCTTGGGGAGCAAGTTGGCCGGATAAGCACTCACTCCTTCATCGGTTCAAAACTTTTCACCGGTACAGCATCACCGGTACAACACTTTCTCCGCCAACTCATCCGCTACCCTGGCCGGAGAACGTTTTTCCGCCTGGGCATGGGCGAAGACTTCGGTCAGCCGTGAACTGATTTTCGACAGGTGCGCGGTGATGGTCGTCAGCTCTTCCCCACGGTGTTTGAGCGACACGTAGATCAGCCCGCCGGCGTTGATCACGTAATCCGGCGCATACAGAATGCCCCGGCGTTCCAGCTGATCGGCGACTTCCAGATGGGTCAGTTGGTTGTTTGCTGAACCTGCGACCGCCGAGCAGCGCAGCTGCGTCACGCTGGTCCTGTTAAGCACACCGCCCAAGCCACAAGGCGCGAGAATGTCGCAAGGGGTGCTGAGCAGCGCTTCGTTGGCGATCGGATGAGCGCCCAACTGCTCCATGGCCAGTTGTACTTTGCCGTGATCGATGTCGCTGACCAGCAGCTCGGCGCCAGCCGCGTGCAGCTGTTCGGCCAGGGCATAACCAACATTGCCCAAGCCTTGAACGGCAATGCGCAGCCCTTCCAGATTATCGCTGCCCAAACGGGCCATGGCGGTGCTGCGAATGCCGGCGAATACGCCCATGGCGGCATGCGGTGCTGGGTCACCCGCAGCGGTGGTGCTGGTGACGAATTGCGTATGTTGGGCGATGCAGTCCATGTCCGCCACCGAGGTGCCGGCGTCGATGGCGGTGATGTAGCGACCGTCGAGCTGATTGATCCAGCGCCCGAACGCTTCGAACACTGCGGCGCGGTTTTCCACATGGGCCGGGCGAATAATCACCGCAACGCCACCGCCCTGAGCCAGGCCAGCCAGGGCCGCCTTGTAACTCATGCCTTGGGCCAGGCGCACAGCATCCTCGATCGCGGATTCATCGCTGGGGTAGGCAAGGTAACGACACCCGCCCAGGGCAGGTCCCAGGCGGCTGTTATGGATGGCAATCACCGCCTTCAACCCGGTGACCGGATCGACGCTCAGGTGCAGCGATTCAAGGCGAGTGCTTTGCATGAGAGCGAACATCGTAGGGCTCCCGAATCACTTCTTGTAGTCGCCAGTATAGGCTTGCGCACAAAAATTGCAGAAGCGCACCGGAATAAGCAGCGCCGCTTTAAAGGTTTTCGGACATAACCTGTTACGGCCTGTGTTCAGCACTGGACGAAAGCCTGCGACGGGGCTAAAACGAGGCATTCCCCGGAGATTTTGATGACCCCGCGCCAACGCTTTTTCGACTGTCTGCAACGATCACCGCCCGCGCTGTTCGAGGCGGCGTTGTGGATCGCCGCCGAACACGATAAAGAGCTGAATCCCGAGATCGTGCTGGCGGACTTCAAGGACCTGCAACAGCGGGTCAGCTACGGATTACCGATGCTGCCGGTGAATGAGTTGGCGCAACCGTTGTTGCGGCGGATGAATGACCTGGGGTTCGCCCAGGACGACTTCACGCCCTTGCGCCCGCAAGTGGCGTTGCTCCATAAAGTACTGGAACGCCGGCGCGGCCAGCCATTGGCGCTGGGCCTGATTGCGCTGGAACTGGCCAGAAGGCTGGAGATTCCCATGGTCGGGGTCAACTTCCCCGGGCATTTCCTGCTGCGGGTGCAAGGCGCCGATCACCTGCTCGACCCGTGCGGCGGGCGCCGGCTGTACCCCAACGATTGCCGTGAACTGCTGCAACGCCAGTACGGCCCGAACATGCAGCTCAGCGCCGAGCATTTGCAGACCGCCGAACCTGCGCAGATGCTGCAACGGCTGTCACGCAACCTGCGCCAGTTGTACCTCACGAACGATGACTACATCGACGCCCTGGTCGACGCCGAACGTGTGCTGGAACTGGGCAACGCCAGTGCTTCCGACTATCTGGCCCGAGCCAGCCTCTATCAACGGCTGGACTGCCCGAATGCCGAGCGTTTTGACCTGGAACACGCGCTGCTACTCTGCGACGACCCGATCCAGCGGATTCGCCTGACTGAACGGTTGGGGCATTTGCCGCCCAATTCGGTTGTGCATTAAAAGCAAAAGATCAAAAGATCGCAGCCTTCGGCAGCTCCTACAGGATTTTTGTTCGCCCGATATTTCACGGGCGTGCGCGATTCCAATGTAGGAGCTGCCGAAGGCTCGGGCCGCGTTCGGACGATCTTTTGATCTTGCTTTAAGGGGTGTCTGGCTGATTCGCCGGATGCGCCTTGATGAACGCCGGATGCTGCGCCGCCAACGCCGCCACTCGACGAATTCGCGGATAAGCGTCCAGTGAAATATTGAACCGCTCGGCCGCATACAGCTGCGGGATCAAATAGACGTCCGCCAGCCCCGGTTGATCGCCGAAGCAATAACCGGCGTCACCGATCAATTGCTCCACCGTCGCCAACCCTTGGCTGATCCAGTGACCGATCCACTCGACCACTTGCGGCTCATCGTGCCCCAACTGCCGCAGCTTATTGAGCACGCTGACGTTATGCAGCGGGTGAACATCGCAGCCGATCACCGCCGCCACGCCACGCTCATGGGCGCGGGCGGCGAGGTCTTTGGACAGCAGCGGCACCTGTGGATAACGTTCCTCCAGGTACTCGATGATCGCCGGTGACTGAATCAGCAATTCACCTTCGTCGGTGCGCAAGGCCGGCACCCGGCCTTGCGGGTTGATGCCCAGATACGCCGGCTGGCGATGTTCGCCCCCCTGCGGCGCGATCAGGTTGATCGGCAATGCCTGGTAATCCAGCCCCTTCAACGCCAGCGCAATGCGCACCCGGAAAGACGAGGTCGAACGGTAATAGGTATAGAGTTCCATGGGCCGATCCTCTTAGCGCGCCGGCAGCACTTTGCCGCGGCATTCGCCGAAACCGATGGAAGCAAAACCCTCACGGCTGCAACGTGCCCGCAGGATGATTTCGTCGCCATCCTCGAGGAATTTACGCACCTCACCCGAGGCCAGTTCGATCGGTTTTTTACCGCCCTCGGTGATTTCCAGCAGGCTGCCGAACTGACCGCTTTCAGGGCCGGACAGCGTGCCCGAACCGAACAGGTCGCCGGCCTGCAACTGGCAGCCATTGACGCTGTGATGCGCCACCATCTGCGCAACGGTCCAGTACATGTGTTGGGTATTGCTGAGGGTCAGGCGATGGGCCGGCAGACTCTGTTCGCGCATCGATTCGGTCAGCAGCAGCACTTCGAGTTCGATGTCGAAGGCTCCGGCCGCCTGATCACGTTTGTCGAACAGGTAAGGCAGCGGCTGCGGGTCGCCTTCAGGGCGCGTCGGCTGCGCACGACGGAACGGCTCCAGCGCTTCAGCGGTCACCACCCACGGCGAAATGCTGGTGATAAAACTCTTGGACAGGAACGGCCCCAGCGGCTGGTATTCCCAGGCCTGGATGTCGCGCGCCGACCAATCGTTGAGCAGGCAGAAACCGGCAATGTGATCGGCGGCGTCACCGATAGCGATCGAGTCGCCCATTGCGTTGCCCTGGCCGATCCAGATGCCCAGTTCCAGCTCGTAGTCCAGACGGGCGCACGGGCCAAACGTCGGCTCGGTCTGGCCGGCCGGCAGGGTCTGGCCTTTCGGCCGACGCACGTCGGTGCCGGACGGACGAATGGTCGAGGCGCGGCCGTGGTAACCGATCGGCACGTACTTGTAGTTCGGCAGCAAAGGGTTATCCGGGCGGAACAGTTTGCCGACATTCTGCGCGTGCTCGATGCCGACGTAGAAGTCGGTGTAGTCGTTGATCTTCGCCGGCAGGTGCATCTGGCAATCCGCCGCCAGTGGCAGCAGTTTTGCGCCTTGGGCTTCGATCTTGCCATGCAGGGTGCTGCCTTCTTTAAACAACTCGATCAAGCGTTCACGCAGGGCGACGCGTGCCTCGCGACCAAGCTCGAAAAACGCATTCAGCTGGCCGCCACGGGTGGCTTCGACGGCGGTCCGCGCGGCACCGTCGTCGAACAGCCCGGCATCGAGTGCCGCTCCCAGATCAAAGATATGGTCGCCGATCGCCACGCCACTGCGCGGCGCGCCGCCCTTCAAGCTGAACACGCCCAACGGCAGGTTTTGCAGCGGGAAATCCGCGTGGCCGTTGGCGGAGGCAACCCAGCTACGAGTGATGGAAGTCTGAGTCATGGGTTATCTCCGGGTCGGGTCGAAAGTGGCGGGCAGCGAGGCCCAGCAGGCGTCGTAATTGTTTTGCAGTTGCGGGCAATCCAGGGCGAACCGGCTCGGGCGCAGCACCTGGCTGGTCTCGAACATGAAAGCCATGGTGTTGTCGATTTTAGCCGGCGCCAGTTCCGCGTTGATTGCCTTGGTGCAGGTCTCGCCATCGGGGCCGTGGGCGCTCATGCAGCTATGCAACGAGGCGCCGCCCGGCACGAAACCTTCGGCCTTGGCGTCGTACTCACCCTTGATCAGGCCCATGTATTCGTTCATCAGGTTGCGGTGGAACCACGGGGGACGGAAGGTTTTCTCGGCCACCATCCAGCGTGGCGGGAAGATCACGAAGTCGAGGTTGGCCAGACCGTGCACGCTGGTCGGGGAGGTCAGGACGGTGAAAATCGACGGATCCGGATGATCGAAGCTCACCGTGCCGATGGTGTTGAAGCGACGCAGGTCATATTTGTACGGCACGTTATTGCCGTGCCAGGCGACCACGTTCAGCGGCGAATGATCAAGCTCGCAGCCCCACAACTGGCCGAGGAATTTCTGCACCAGGGTGGTCGGTTGCTTGAGGTTTTCGTAATGCGCCACCGGGGTCAGGAAATCGCGGGGGTTGGCCAGGCCGTTGCTGCCGATCGGCCCCAGATCCGGCAGGCGCAGTGGAGCGCCATGGTTTTCGGCGAGGTAGCCGCGGGCTTGCGGGTCGAGCAGTTCGACGCGGAATTTCAGCCCTCGTGGCAGCACGGCGATTTCCAGCGGTTCCAGCTCCAGCACGCCCAGTTCGGTGGCGATGCGCAGGCGGCCCAGTTCCGGTACCAGCAGCAGTTCGCCGTCGGCGTTGAAGAACACCCGCTCCATGGAACGGTTGGCGCGGTAGTTATAAATGCTGATCCCGGCCGGTTTATCCGCGCCCGAATTGGCGGCCATGCTCACCAGCCCGTCGATGAAATCGGTGGGCTCGGTCGGGATGTCCAAGGGGTTCCAGCGCAGGCGATTGGGGGTCACTTCACCCAACGGACCACCGGCCAGTTGCCGATCCAGTTTGACGAATGCCGGGTGATTGGCCGACGGCTGAATGCGGTACATCCAGGTCCGGCGTGCTTCGCTGCGGGCCATGGTGAACGCAGTGCCGGAGAACAGCTCGGTGTACAGGCCGTAAGGAGCTTTTTGCGGGGAGTTCTGGCCGACAGGCAGTGCGCCGGGCAACGCTTCGCTGCTGAATTCGTTGCCAAAGCCTGACTGATAAGCCAGCGCTGGCGCCGTTGAATCGAGGTTCATGGAGCCTCCTGAACGGGAGTAGGCAATGGCCAGTTGCTCTGCGATGAGGTCTTGGCACGCCCGGGTTATTTTTATCGTAATCCAATTACGCATAACGTAATTTGATTGGTATTGACCGTCAAGCTATAAAGACGCCCATTCGTCCCGGGATCAGACCGCCTTCATGGAAACGCCGCGCAACAACGATAAACAGAAAGTCCGCTCGGCCGAGGTCGGCACCGACATCCTCAAGGCCCTCGCCGAGCTGTCGCCCTCGACCTCGTTGTCGCGCTTGGCCGAACACGTGCAGATGCCGGCGAGCAAGGTTCACCGTTATCTACAGGCGCTGATCGCCAGCGGTTTTGCTGAGCAGAACGCCGCCACCAACCATTACGGCCTCGGTCGTGAAGCGCTTAGGGTCGGCCTGGCTGCCCTGAACAGTATGGACGTGCTGAAAGTCGCCGCCCTGCCCTTGGCCGAACTGCGCGATGATCTGAACGAAACCTGTTTTTTGGCGGTGTGGGGTAATCAGGGCGCGACGGTCGTGCACATCGAGCCGGCAGTGCGGTCGGTGACGGTGGTCACGCAATTGGGCTCGGTATTGCCGTTGCTCAGTTCATCCACTGGCCTGGTATTTGGCGCTTACCTACCAAAGCGGGAAACCGTGGACTTGCGCGATCAGGAACTTCACAACGCCACTGGACACGTCTTGGCGGACGATCAGACCTATGCGGCCTTATGTGAACAGATCCGCGTACGCGGCCTGCATCATGTGCATGGGTTGCTGATGCCGGGTGTGGATGCGTTGTCGGCACCGGTATTCAACGCAGCAGGGAATGTAGCGGCGGTCATGACCATCGTCGGTCCGACCTCACTGTTTCACGCTGACGAAAACGGCCCGGCGGCGCAGCGATTGCTGGCAGCGACGCGGGCCGTGAGTTGGCGGATGGGGTATCAGCCCGCCGATGTCAGTCGCTGAATCAGACGCGATACCTGTGCTCAGCCATTGTCCTTACCCGAGCGTGGTTTTGCTCGTGATGCTCTCTGGGTCGTCGAGAACCTCCTGAATGACCTCCAGCGCCCGCTCATGCAATCGAGGCTGCCCGGATATTTCGGCAAACATTTTTTCCACGGTATACACATCACCCAGCAGACCGATCAGGTCTTTCTGCAACTTGGTAACCTGCGACAGTCCTCGAACTCCCTTGGCCAGGGAGGCCAACTCAATCACCGCCTTGACGTAATGCTTCAGGGCCTTGGTCCGATTGCCCTCGGTATAGGCATGAACACCTTGCACCAGATTCTGAGTAAACAAGGCGACGCTCAATGCGATACCGACGGGGGCATAGACAATAGAGATGACACTCACTGCCGAAACGACGGCGCTGTTCACCAGGCTGATGATGATCTCTTCAAGACTTTGCGTTTTCTCGTCGACGTCAGAGATGACCTTGGTCAACACGTCGTAATAGCACCAATACAAATCCGTGACCCGACTGTTCTTCTCCAATATTGGCGCCTCGGTGAAGTTGGCGACCTGCTCGAGATCCGTCAGGTAAGTACCGACCTGCGGCTGGTATTTCCCAAATGCCCGATTATAGAAGTAATCACCGAGGCCACGGGTTTTCACCGCACTCACGAAATCCTTGAACGGCCGCAGCTCACGTCCATCCGGTGCATCCGGGGTATACAGATATTCCTCGATCTTCCCGGCAACGTGCAGCCTGAAAACGAACGCACCGACAATCAGGTGCCCCTTGAGATGGAGTTTGAACAAAGCACTGTGTCGCACGTTGGCAGGCGATTCGCCCACAGGCCAGTCCGGTTGCGGAGAGTCAAACGCCGTGACAACTTTCATCAACTCATCGAAGTGCTCCCGAACCAGACGGCCTGTGAATAGCGCCTGCAGGATTGCCACACTCATCTGGCGCTGCATGATCCCCGTGTATAACCGCTGCTTGAAAAAGCCTTTGGGACGGTCGATGTGCGTTGCACGCAACATGTCGATGTACTTTTCACCCGGGCGCAACGTTCGCGACCAAGCGGCAATGTCGTGAATGGAGAGTTTGGTGAGGGGTGGATGGTCAGTGGCCTCCGTGAAACGCGGGACGCCATCCCGGGCTGCGTTGTCAGAATAAAAATGTACCTCGTCGGCGATCAGTCGGGTCAGGGTTATCTGTTGACCCCGTTCGTATTCCACGAAAATCCGGTCAGGGTTGATAGTGACTTTTTCACCTTTGGACAGCAGAACTTCTTCAATCTGCTGTTTGATCAGTTGATGGCAAAAAAGCTCATAACTGATGAACCCGCCTTCACGCACTTCAATGGTTTTCATTGCCCGCAGTTCACAGTTCATCCGGGTGAGGTGCTGGCGCTGCTGCTGTGTAGCGGTCCGATAACCATAGGGGGTGTGGCTTTCTTCCTGGGCCACGAGCCAGGCCCGATGATTGAAAACAACGGAGTTCAGCACTTCGGCCCCAGTGTAAGGGGTAGGCGCAAGAGCCACGCCACGCCACAGATTGGGCAGTTTGGAAATCTGGTTCATGTAACCGCTGATGGCCTCACGATCCAGCGCGTGGGAATGCCATAGCAGATAGTCGCTCCCCTCGGACGTTGCCGTCCAACCACCGATTTCAAAGCTCAATTGCCTAAGGGAGGGCAATTGATACCAATCCTGACCGCCAGGCGAATCGGGAGCATACAGCAGCCAGTCGTCCAGGCTGGGGCTGCGGCTGCCAATGGCAACCAGTTCCAGGAGTGGGCGAGTATCGTCACGCAGCTGTAAGGGCGCGATCACCAGGTTCGCATTCCCGTCCACCGCCTGTTGCACCCGTTGGAGACTGGTGTCGTCGAGATGCCCCTGTAGCTTCGCGCCAAAGGCACTCAGCAACAATTGATCCCGGGTGATACGGACCATGGTGGTGACCACCTCACTGCGCTGGAACACAGACCGGTATGCAGCACCGTAGGCGGCACGCACGTCTTCGTTCATCACTTCCTCCAACCATTGCTGGTTTAATCCGGAAGGAAGACTTTCACCTTCAAACGTGATCGATCCCCGCCGCCCCTCCTCGTGCAGGCCACACAGCAGCAAATCCGTCAGAGAACGCCTGTCTTCTTGCGTGATTCGCTTTCCGGCCACATCGAAGACGTAACGGCTGATGGTCATCAGGTTGTCGGGGTCCAGCGTGCTGCCAAGCTCCAACTGCAACAATTGGCTGGCCACATTTTTTGCGTAAGCCTGCACACTGGCATGACTTCCCAGTTGTTTGTCCAGATCGGCTTGACTTGCGATTAACTGTTGTTCCAGCTCGCCAAAGTGCAGTTGTTCATTAACGCTGGCACGCTCAAGCCATTGCGGACGACTGCCGACATCAATAGGCAGATATTTATTCATCATATTCATTTTGTTGCCCTTGGTGTTTTGAATAACGTAGAAAAATTTACGTCAGCAAAAGTAGTCCAAGACAACAACACACCAAAGCAGTTAAGCAATACCAACTATTTACAACTTAAACCCAATGTAACACCGAAACTTCCATAGCAATTTTACTGACCACCTTATTTTCAGATTCAATCCCACAACCCTAACAGCTTGGCCTTAGCCACCGCCTGCGTCCTGCGTTCGACCCGCAATTTTCCGTGTATGCGCCGAGTGTGGGTTTTAACGGTATGTAATGAAATAAACAATGAGTCGGCAATTTCTTGATTGGAATGACCGAGTGCAATCAGCTTCAGCACTTGCAGTTCACGCTGGCTTAATATTTCTGTTGCATCCGCACGATTGCAAAGTTGATCACAAGACAAGAGGGAAGCCTGCGCGTCGTGTAACAATAACGGCTGACGCTGGCGCAACTCACTTAGCACTTGAAGTGCCTGATACCGCGCAACGTTGCGAAGGCCCTCCTGCAACACATCAATGGCCTTCGTAGTGTGACCCTCACACCACAGCACTTCGGCCAGGGCCAGTTGTAATTCGGTGGCGAGCGCGAACATTCCACGCGCCTGCACCTGTTTTATCAACGACTCAAGTTGTGGTGCAGCATCGATGGCATCCGGCTCTGCCCGGTGCCTGGCAATGATCAACAAATATTCAATGCGCGGAATCAGCTCCAGAGTGGCCGGGGGGGCCTGTCGCGCTTGCGGCCCGCGATAGTGATTGAGCACTCGGCTCAAGGCCTCGCATGCCAGTTCGGCACGCCCCTGTTGCAACCAGAAATGACTGCTGACTTGTAACAGTACGCCACGGTAAACAGTGTCTGGAATCTGCCGCTGTTGCATCAATCGCTCGGCATCGCGCAGCCGGACAAAGGCTTGCCCATAGTCCCCCCGATTGGCCGCCAGTTGTGCTTGACCGAGAAACCCGTAAAGCACACGTTTGTCATGGCTGTGCAGGCAATCCTCCAGCCCGGCCTGGAAGAATTCGGCGGCACGCTCATCTTGCCCCCGGCAAAGGGCCAGCCGACCCCGACGCAACGCGATTCGCCCCAGCAACGGGACCGGCCGCTCAGAACGCTGACACAGCAGCTCATGGATATTGGCGAGCAGGCTTTCCGCGCGCAGGGGAGCGCCGCGCTGCTCCAGCAATTGCGCATGATCAAGCTCCAGCAGCCCTTCTAGCACCAGCGAGCCTTGTGCTCGCGCCAGACACAGCGCCTCACGGTTCAGCGACTGCGCGACATCAAGCTCGCCCCGGAGCAGTGCCTGTTGAGTCAAACCCGACAGGCACATCAAGCGTACGGTCCAGAAGTCAGGACCGAGCTCGCTCAGGGCGTCGAGAAAATGCGCGCGCGAGCTCTCCATACGCCCTTGCAAGTGCAGTAACCAGCCTTGCTGAGCCTGCCAGCGGGCAATCAGTTGCCGCTGCAAGAACGCCGACGGTTGAGGGGTAAAGCGCGACAGGTGTTCGATGCAATCGGCCGCTTGCTCAAACCGCCCCGCAAACAACGATGCCGCCGTGATCAACCCGATCAATTGCGGCGAGCCGAGCATCAGCTCCTCGCCTTGTTGCTCATGCAGACGCAACAACAGCACCACTGTCTGCTCCTCGAACAGATGCTCGAAACTGAAGTGCTGCAACAGGCTGACCGCCACTTCGTATTCCTCGGCAAGCAATGCCTGTTCGAAGGCTGACTTCCAGTCCTGCTCGGCGCAGAACCACTGGCAGGCCCGCCGATGCCAGGAGCGTCCGGCCGGCCATTGCTCATTGCGCAGCAATTGGGTGAACGGGGTGAACACCTGCAGCCAGTCGGTGGAGTCGCGCCAGGGTTCGATAAAACAACCCAGTGCTTGCAAGGTCTTCAGGTACTGCGCGCCCTCCCCGGCCCCAAACAGGTGATCACACAGTCGGGCATTGAAACGTGGCAAGTGGGCCAGCACGCGCCAGGCCTCACTCAACTCAGGCGTCAGCGAGCTGAACAACTCGTGCTCCAGATAATCGAGCAAGGTGTCCGCCCGTCCCTGGAGGTTGTCCTGACGCGACCAGTCGCACTTCTGCAACAGCGCGATCCGCACACCGGCACACCAGCCGCCGGTGCGCTGGATGACCCGACTGGCCACCTTGTTGGCCTGATCCGGCACCCAGGGACGCAACAGCTGCTCCACTTCACCTGAAGTAAAAGCCAACGAAGCGCTCTCGCACTCGTACAATTCATCATCGAGCAGCAACCTTGGCCAGTTGCATTGCGGCCGGCGGCGAGTGCCGAGCCACCAGGTCAGCATCGGGCTGCCGATTGCCAGCATGCGATCCAGCAACGAGTCCAGCTCCGGGCTCGGCAGACGGCAGTAGTCATCGAGGAACAGCCAGGTCGGCGTCTGCAATCGCGCCAGATTGCTCAGCAATTCGGTTTCGCCCGACGAGGCCAACCCCAGCGCCTCAGCCAGACGATGACGAAAATCGGCCACGCTCGACACCCCGCCAGACAAGGGCAGCCAATGCACCCGGCACTGGGATGGCGCCCGCAACAGGCACTCGGCGAGCAGCGCACTCTTGCCGCTGCCGGCGGGGGCGCAGAGTAATTTCACCCGGGCCGTTGAGGTCAGTAGCGGCTCGGTCAAGCGAGCCCGCGACAGGTGATGAGAGGACAGCCGGGGCAGGAACCCAGAACGGTCCAGACACGGGATCATGGCGGTCATTGCAGCGTGCCTTTTTATAATTGTCCGACAACCCTAACCCTCTCCAACCCGCTTGTTGAGAGGTATTCAGCGCGCTGATTGGCGCCCATAAAAAAGGCGACCCACCGGTCGCCTTTCGTGATGCCAATGTATCAAACCCCTTACCGAACGCCCTCGGCGCGCAGAGCCGACGGTGTGTAGTCGGCAGCCTTGGCGTCAAAGCCAAATATGAAACTGTGCTTCTCTTCGTTCTTCATTCCCAGGGCAATGTATCGGCCAGCGATGATGTCGTAGAGCGCCTCGAGGGTGTAGGCCGGAGTCTGGTGATCGTAGTAGTACTGGGCGTGACCTTCGGCCACTCGCCACAGTTGGCCGCGACCGTCGTAGTGGTCCACCAGCGCCACTTGCCAGCTGTCTTCGTCGAGATACATGTGGCGTTTGGCGTAGATGTGCCGCTCACTCGGCTTGACCGTACCGACCACTTCCCAGACCCGGTGCAACTCGTAGCGGGTCAGGTCCTGATTGATGTGCCCGGCTTTCACCACGTCATCGTACTTGAGGCTCGGCGAGTCGAGTTTGTAGCTGTTGTAGGGGATGTACATCTCCTTCTTGCCGATCAGTTTCCAGTCGTAGCGATCTGGCGCACCCGAGAACATGTCGAAGTTATCCGAAGTCCGCAGGCCGTCGGCGGCGGTGCCCGGTCCGTCGTAGGCCACTTGCGGTGCACGGCGCACACGACGTTGACCGGCGTTGTAGATCCACGCCAGTCGCGGCTCTTTCACCTGGTCGAGGGTTTCATGCACCAGCAGCACGTTACCCGCCAGCCGTGCCGGCGCGGTCACCGACTGCTTGAAGAACGTCAGCACGTTAGCGGCTTTTTCCGGGTCCAGGTCCTTCATCAATTGCGGTACGGCGATCTCTTCCTCAAAGCGGATCGGTGTGTAGCTGCCGTTGGTCTGCGGCGTCACCTGGGTGATGATCCGTCGAAGATTACCGCCGTGGTAACGGGTGATGTGGTTCCACAGCACCTCGACGCCATTCTTCGGAATCGGGAACGCGTAGTAGCGATTGCCGGTGAAATTGGCCAGACCGTTACCGTCGTTGATGCTGGTTACGTTCAGCGCGCTGCGCTTGGCCGACTCGTAGATTTCCGGCGGCACGGCCACAGTACGGTGGGTTGGGTAGACCGGAATCTTGTAGGTTTCCGGGTAGCGCTTGAACATCGCCACCTGCCCGTCCGAAAGCTTGTCCTTGTACTTGTCGACCGTTGCAGCGGTGATGGTGAACAGCGGCTTTTCACTGGCGAACGGGTCAGCCAGGAAGCCTTTGCTGTCGACCGCTCCAGCGTTTTTCGGGATGCCACCGGTCCAGGCCGGGATCGAACCATCGGCGTTGCCGGCCTTCTCGGCGCCCAGCGGCGTGAGGGTGGTGCCGAGCTTATTGGCCTCTTCCGGCGAGACCGCAGCCATCACGTTGGCGGCCAACAGACTCAGTGCCAGGGCGCCGCATTGCAGAATCATCTTGCGCATTAACATCATCCTTCTCAGCCAGATCAGAAGTTCACGCCGAAGCTCAGCGCCAGAAAGTCGCGGTCGGTCAGGGTGTTGTAATTCCCGCCGAAAAAGTCGGTGTAACTCAAGCTTGCGGTATAGGTGTTGCGGTAGTCGGCATCGACACCGACGCTAATCGCCTTGGCGCCTTCGTTGAACAGCCCGTTGGGGCCGTAGCCGGCGACGTCATGGGACCAGGACAGGTTGGGCTTGAGGTTGATCCCGCCGATCACGTTGGCGTAATCGAGGATCGCCCGGGCACGGTAGCCCCAGGAGGTCGAGGTGACGAAGCCGTCGGTATCGCCACCGAAACCGTACTGGCCGTAGACCGAATCACGGCCGTAACGCAGCTTGCTCCGCGGCTCCAGACCACCGACATGGACCATCGCCGCTTCACCGACCAGGGTCAGCCGTTGGGCGCCCAGCACTTGATCGAAGAAATGCGTCAGGGTGCTTTGCACCTGGGTCACTTCCTTGCGGCGGTAACCGGTATTGTCGGCGCCAGGCCGGGTCGCTACAGGCGATGCCGCGCCGCCGGCGATCGGGTTGAGCAACGCCAGGGTCAGGTCGTTGGTGTTGACCTGCACCGGAGCGTTAGGCCGATAGCTGATTTCGCCAGTCCAGGCAGTACCGGTGGGCAACGTGGTGGAGAAACTCGCACCGTACAGGCGAATGTCTTCCGGGTATTCGAGGTAATACTGGCCGCGCCCGAGCATCACGCTTTGGGCCAGGCCCGCACCGCTGCCCGGAGCCAGACGGTTGGCGGCGCTGACCATGCCCGGCAGTCTGGCCAGTGTCGACAGCCCGGCGGTGGTGGTGCCGACGGTCGGTGTGCGACTGTGGTAGTTCATGAAGTAGAGGCCATATTCGGTGTCGTCACCGAGCCAGCGCAAAGCCGCGCCCCACTGCCCCGAATCCCGTGCATCGCGGTCACCGCCACGGGGCACGATCACGCCCTCACGGGTGACCTGGATAGGTTGGCCAAAGGCTGCCGCCAGCGGTGCCAGCGGAGCAATCGCCGGGCTGCCGACGGTGTAGTTGTTGTTGCAACCGTCCGCCACCACGTCGTTACCGAAGAAGGTGCCACAGTTGTCGAGAACCGTCTGATCCCACTCCAGTTGGTAGAAACCTTCCACCGTGAGTTGATCGGTCAAGCCCTGGGAAGCGAACAGCATGTTGACCGGAATCAGGCCTTCCTTGATCTCCGCGCCGGGACGCCGGAACGCCGAAACGTCGACCGGGTTGATGCTGTTGATCGAATTGCCGATGAAAGTGCTTTCACCCCAGCTGACCACCTGTTTACCGGCACGTACGGTGCCCGGCAGATCGGCGATGGAATAGTTGTGATAAACGAAGGCATCGAGAAGCTCCGCCCCGGAAGACTTGGCGCCTTCCTTGCGACCGCTGTCGCTGATCTGCTTGAACTCGCGGTCTTCGTCTTTGAGCTCGAAGTCGTACCAGTACTTGCCACGGACGAACACGCCGGTGTCGCCGTACTTCAATTCGAGGTCGTGGATGCCCTTGAAGATCTTGGAGAAGGTTTCACCTTTCTTGAAGTTCAGACGTCCGTCATCACCGGTCGAGGATTGGCCGGTCCCGCCATTGACGGTGCCCACCAGCGACTTGTCGGCATCGCGCATGCCCCAGCTCGCGCCGACGGACAACGAGGAATCGAACTGCCCCTCGATTTCGCCGATGTTGAATGAAACGGCCTGCGCCTGGGCACAGCAGCCCAAGGCCACCGCAGCGGCCAGCGCTTGCGGCTTGAAGATGGCGCGCATTGTTGTTTTTGTCATGCGTCTTCCCCGGTGAGTGACAGAAGGCCCCACCCTACTGCCGCTCGCCGGGAGCGATAAGCGCACCAAGGAGGTATTCGCGATGTACCTCCAAAGGATGAAGCCCCGCATGGGGCGGGGTTTTGCGCGGGGTATGGATGGGCTGGATGGAGGGTTATCAGTGCAGTGCATGGGACATGATTGAAGTTGGATGTGTAACAGCTGGCGCAGCTAACGGCAGCTGTTACAAAAGGTCAGCAGAAGACTGTTGCCAAGACTGTAACAGTGCATGTCTAAAATCGCTATTTTTCCTTTGTGATCAATATCTTATTCTTGTCTGGCTTTCACGGAAAACGGCCCGAAAGCACAAAGAACGGGGATGATAGACCACCCCGTTGGCGACAGAATCCAGATGATTTGAAGCGTATTTTTTCGACTCATCGCCCTGTGTTCACTGACGTTGATTTGTAGCTCCTGGATCCACGTCTTACTTTGGCCGCTGCGTTTGCAGCGGCCTTTTTTATGGGCGAAAGGTTTTCAGGCAGGAAGCAATCGGGGGGAGATGACGGGACTCAGGCAAGCCTCGTCAGATGTCGCGCAATCAGAGGGAATGCTTCTGCAAGTTCTCCATCATTTCCTTCAGCGCCTCAATATTGTCCTTCGGATGCGCCGCGCCTTCGAAATCGCAGATCTGCTGCCAATGCGCCGCCACATCCTCCGGCGAGAAACCGACCCGCGGATCGAACCCGGCCCCCAGGCTGCGCTCCCAGCGCACCTTGCCCATCCAGCCGCCACCAACCTCGAACAGCCCCGACGTTTCCTGGCATTGCTCGCTGGCCAGGTACACCACCAATGGGCTGACCAGTTCCGGTTTGAGTTGCTCGAATACTTGCGGCGGGATCAGGCCTTCAGTCATACGGGTGCCACCCGTGGGGGCGATGGCGTTGACCAGGATGTTGTTCTTGCGGCCCTCGATAGCCAGTGTGCGGGTCAGGCCGTAGAGGCCGAGCTTGGCCATGCCATAGTTTGACTGCCCGAAGTTGCCATAGATGCCCGAGGTCGACGCGGTGAAGATCACGCGGCCATAGTTTTGCTCACGCATGTGTGGCCAGGCGGCGCGAGTGACCTTGTAGGCGCCTTCGACGTGAACGCGGTAAACCAGGTCCCAATCGCTGTCGTCCATTTTGTGAAAGGTCTTGTCGCGCAGGATGCCGGCGTTGTTCACCACGACATCGATACGACCGAACGTATCGAGGGCGTGCTGGACGATTTTGTCACCGTCGGTGACAGAGTCATGGTTAGCTTCGGCGGTGCCGCCCGCTTCACGAATTTCCGCCACCACCCGATCAGCCGCCGATGCATTGGCGCCTTCACCCTGAGCCGAGCCGCCGAGATCATTGACCAGCACTCTGGCGCCCTGTTTGGCGAACAGCAATGCATGCGCTCGCCCCAAGCCGCCGCCCGCACCGGTGACGATCACGACTTTATCTTCGAAGCGCACAGACTCATTCATGGGGAACTCCAGCAGGCCAGGGACTATTAGTGTGAGTGTCAGGCACGGGGCTGCCGGTCACAATGAACACGGGGGCGGCTGAATGGTGCGCGATAAGGCAGCGGGATAGTCAGGAACACGCCAACTTGAGCGGCGGTGAAATCAACTGATCGCGAAATTCCAGATAGTGCTTGAGCACCTGCGCCGGCGCTTCGATCTGTGGGTAATGGCCGATCTCGGACAGCAGGACAGTGTCCGGGGCGGGAATCAGTTGCCGATAGCGCGCCACCATGTGCGCACCGGAAACCGGATCGACCTCACCATCGATAACGCGCAGCGGCACCTCGCCGCGCTGCATGGCGCTGACCCAACGCTCACGCTGGACCCGCCGCTGCGGGATATAACCGATCAATTTATGCATGATCCGCTGCCCGTGATTGCTATCGACCAGGCTCCAGAAATCATCCAGCTCACTTTCCGTGGGCCGGGTCTGCGGACCGAAAATCTGCTTGAAACTTTTCACCAGAGCGTCACGGGTAAAAGCTAGCCCGATCATCCAGCCCAAGGGGCTTAGCAGGAGTTTTTGCATCAACACCGGGCGATGGGTTTCGGGAAACAACCCGCCATTGAGGAACACGCAACTGGCGATATGAGCGCGTGCTTCGTAATGCCGGGCCAAGAGCTCCTGGGCCACGCTGTCGCCATAATCGTGTGCCAACACGTGAACGGGTTGCTCGACGTTCAAGTGCGCCAATAACGCTTGTTGCAGATCGGCCTGCTCCAGCAGGCTGTAGTTGTGGTTCACCGGTTTGGCCGAATCGCCGAAGCCAAGCATGTCGCAGGCAATCACCCGATAGCGCTGCGCCAGCGGCTGCCACAGGTAATGCCAGTCCCAACTGGCGGTCGGGAAGCCATGGATCAGCAACAGCGGCTCGCCCTGCCCCGCAGCCCAATAGCGGATGGTCTGACCGCGGAAGACGAACGTCTGGCCGCGTTTACGCCAGACACACAGCGGAATTTCGGCGAGTGCCATTTAGAGTTTATAACCCGGGTCTTGTTTATCGAGTTTGCGCAGCAGCGCCGGCCAGGCCAGCGCGCCACCCATCCCTTGAGCACTTTTGGTGACGCCGGCGATCATCGCCTTGGCGCCCGCCAGAATCTGCGGTTCGATGGCGATCAGCTCCGCGCCACCGTTCTGCGCCAGCACCTGAATCTCGCAGGCGCGCTGAAAGGTAAACATCATCAGGAACGTGTCGGCGATGGTGCCGCCACAGGTCAGCAGACCGTGGTTGTGCAGCATCAGAAAATTGTTTTCACCCAGGTCGGCTTGCAGCCGCGCCTTCTCCTCATGGTTCAGTGCCACGCCTTCGTAGGCGTGATAAGCCAGGCTGGACAGCACGAACAATGACTGCTGACTGATCGGCAAAATGCCCTGTTTCTGCGCCGATACCGCCACGCCGGCCGCCGTGTGGGTATGCAGTACACACACGACGTCATGCCGGACTTCATGCACCGCGCTGTGGATGGTGTAACCCGCCGGGTTGATCTCGTAGGGGCTGTCCATCAATTTGTTGCCGGCCTGATCGACCTTGACCAGGCTCGACGCGGTGATTTCATGGAACATCATCCCGAACGGGTTGATCAGGAAGTCTTCAGTGCCTGGCACCTTGGCTGAAATGTGCGTGAAGATCAGATCGTCCCAGCCGTGGAGGGCGACCAGACGATAACAGGCCGCCAGGTCGACGCGGGTCTGCCACTCGGCGGCACTGACTTTATCCTGGAGACTGTGTGGCGACTGGATGGGAATTACGCTCACGGCAAGGATCTCTTTTTATTGTTCTGGGTTCTTAATGTTCACTGACGTTACAGCAGTCTAGTCAGCCCCCGGAGATCGGCTAGTTGCATTGGCAGCCAGCTTGGTGGCCGAGCGAGTCAGTGCGCGGGGGAGCCTGGATCCATGTCAGAACACTGCCGCCAATAAAAGCCGGTCAGCCCCGCAGAGCGCTGGCCAGATCCGCCAGCCAAGGCTCGGCGTCGGTTTCCGGCGTTACGGTTTCACTGGCGTCCAGACGCAACATCGGCAGCACTTCACGCACGCCCAGTTCGCCGAACAATTCACGCATTTGCTCACCGCCACCGCAGAACGTATCGCCATAACTCGAGTCGCCCAGCCCGATAACGGCACCTGGCAAGCCACGCCAGGCAGCGGGCAATTGATCGCGGATCATCGAATACAGCGGTTGCAGGTTGTCCGGCAACTCGCCCATGCCGGTGGTCGAGGTCACCGCCAGAAATGCTTCCGGGCCAAAAGCCTGAACATCGGCAAGTGTCGCGCGCGGGTTGTGCAAGGTTTCAAAACCGGCGGCGTTCAATAGGCTTGCGGCGTGGCGGGCGACTTCTTCGGCCGTGCCGTACACCGAGCCGGAAAGGATGGCGACTTTCATCAATCTGATCCTGAAGCTGAGTAAAAGGCCAAGATATTAACAGCACAGCCCTCATTGATCTTTTAGAATGCAGCGTACCCATCAATACGCAAAGGACTCTGCGATGATCAATGCCTCACTGCTGCAAATGGTGATCGACGCGTCCAACGACGGCATAGTGATTGCCGAAAAGGAAGGCGAACAGGACAACATCCTGATTTACGTAAACCCGGCGTTCGAACGCCTGACGGGCTATACGAGCGAAGAAATCCTCTATCAGGATTGCCGTTTTTTGCAGGCAGGAGACCGGGATCAGCCCGCCCTCGCATTGATTCGCCAGGCGTTGGGCAATGGCGGTTCCTGCCGGGAAATTCTCAGGAATTACCGCAAGGACGGCACCCCGTTCTGGAACGAACTGTCGCTTTCCACGGTAAAAAACCCGCACGACGGACAAACCTATTTTGTCGGGGTGCAGAAAGACGTCACGGTTCAGGTCAAGGCACAGCAGCGAGTTGCACAGCTGGAAGCGCAATTGGCCGAGGTACAGGCAGAACTTGCTGATCTCAAGTCGACGAACGGATCAAACCAATCTGAGAATTAGTGGTCATTTACTACAATCACCGATGACTTTGTAATTATTTCTTTCGAGCAAATCATGCAGCGCGACGCACTCCTGACCCAGGATGAGCTGGACTTTATCCAGACCATGCAACACAACCCGCAACTCAATGTGCGGGATGCGACGTCGAGTTTGCTGGTCAACGGCGGCTCGCAGATCCGTGATTTGCTCACACGCCTGGCCGCCCATGAGCAAGTCACCATCCAGGCCACTTTCGAAAATCAGCAAATGACCTTCCCGCTGCACCTTGTAGAAGATGAGTTTCACGCAATGCATCTACGCCTCGGTGTCCCCAGCATTTATGAAGACGGGCCAATGATTCGGCCATGGCGCCTGGCGCTCGAAGAGCCAGTGGCGCTGGAAAATGCCAAGGGGCAACCCGGTACGATGTGGGTGCACGAAATATCGTTCAAAGGGGTTTTGCTGGAAGTTCGCAACAAGACCAAGGCGCCAAAGCACTTCGCGCTGTGGTTCAGCCCGTCAGGCTATGAGCGGATTGCATTGCGCGGCACCCTGGAGCGTGAGACCGAGCAAGGTTTCTACGCCTACGAGTTGAGCCAGAGTGACAAGGACGAAACCGAGCGTCTGCGCCAGTACATCCTTCAGCAACATCGCCTGACCCATCCTGCTTTGCATATTTGAATCTCAGGTATCCAGGTTTCCCGCCAGGAACTGTTTCAGACGCTGGCGCATCACCCCCCCTTCGTTTCCAAGGCAACCCACCGACGACCCGGCCAGACTCTCCTGCGCCAGGTCGGACGCATCCCCGGCCAGAAACAGCTGACATTCCAGCCCCATGGCCAGACGGTTCAAACGTCGAGGCAGTTCGGCAGTCGGCGCGTGATTGGAAATCAACACCAGCGCCCTGGGCTTGATCTTCTCACAGACCAGGATCAACTCGTCGAAGGGCTGCCCGATCGCCAACAACTGAATAGCCGAATCGATGCTGCTCAGATAGAGCGCCGTGACCAACACTTCGAGTTCACGACATTGGTCGGCCAAGGCGCAGACAATCACTCGTCGCGGTTGCATGACACGCACCAGCAGCAGGCGTTGCAATACTCGAGAACGCAGAAAGCCATCCAGAAAAAGCCACTCGCTGGTCTGACCGAACGCATCTTGGCGTTGTAGCAATAGCTTCCAGATCGGAATCAGAATGTCCTGGAATACAACTGTCAGCGGATAACTGGAAAAAATCTGACCGTAGATGTGTTCCAGCTGAACTTCGTCAAAAACACTCACCGCCGCCTTGACCTGCTGCTGCCATTGGCCGTAGTCGGCTTGAACGAGCTCGTCGGGAATGATCCGCTCCAGCGCCTGGAGCGGTTCGGTCTTGGCCAGTATCTTGCCAACCTTGCTGACCGCGACACCGCGCTCGATCCAGCCGAGGATGCTGCGGACACGCTCGATATCGATCATCGAATACAAACGGTGCCCGCTTTCGGTGCGGGTGGGCTGTATCAGCCCGTAGCGTCGCTCCCAGGCTCGAAGCGTGACCGGGTTGACTCCTGTCATGCGCGCGACCTCACGAATCGGGAACAGCTCTTCTCGAATCAGGGAGATACCAGAGGACAAGCCAGGCGTAACGTCGGTCAGCACAGGCATCTTTGGATTTACGTCCATGTAAAATATTGGATCCCATTCTAACTCTCCTGCCCCGGTAGCTTTCAACACGTAGTTGAAAGAAGTTGGTACTGACGTCCATGACGTAATCAGGAATAATCCTTGCTTGTCCCGAGACGCAGCCCACCACCCCGGCGCTGTGCCTGGCGAAGCTCTTATCCGGAGCGACGCGTTTGTCATATGGAGATACACAATGTCTACCTCACCCGTCACGCTGATGGTTGCGCGTCGCGTCGCCGATGGGCGTTACCAGGACCTGATGGCCTGGTTGCGCGAAGGCGAACAACTGGCCACCGACTTCCCCGGCTATCTCGGTTCTGGCGTGCTTGCTCCGCCACCCGAGGATGACGAATTCCAGATTATTTTCCGCTTCGCCGACGAACAGACCCTGCATGCCTGGGAGCATTCCGCCTCGCGTACTGCCTGGCTGGGACGCGGCAGCAATCTGTTTGCCCATCCTTCGGAGCATCGGGTCAGTGGCATCGATGGCTGGTTCGGTGCGGTAGGGCAACGCCCGCCACGCTGGAAGCAGGCCGTGGCGATCTGGCTGGCGTTCTTTCCCGTGTCCCTGCTGTTCAACTTTGTACTGGGACCGTTATTGGCCGAAACAGGATTACTGGCCCGGGTGTTCGTCAGCACCCTGTGCCTGACGCCGCTGATGGTCTATTTCTTCATTCCATTGTCGACCCATCTGTTGGCCGGCTGGCTGAACACCGCACCGCAACAACCGTTGCCCGCAACGCCTACTACCCAAAATCAGTAACTCTTGCAGGAGCGTAGGTGCACGACTCCCGTCGCTGGTATAGTTTTGCTCTAACCGCGACGCGAGCCGTTCATGACCTCTTCCGCAGCCCCCATCCTCATCACCGGTGCCGGCCAGCGTGTCGGCTTGCACTGCGCGCAGCGTTTGCTCGAAGACGGCCATCCGGTCATTTTCAGTTACCGCAGCGAACGCCCCGGCGTAAAGACCCTGCGCGATCTGGGAGCGACCGCGGTGTACGCGGACTTTTCCAGCGAGGCCGGAATTCTCGCGTTCATCGGTGAACTGAAGAACCACACCGACAGCCTGCGGGCGATAGTCCACAACGCCTCCGAATGGCTGGCCGAAACCCCGGGCGCCGAAGTCGAAGCCTTCAGCCGCATGTTCAGCGTGCACATGCTGGCGCCCTACCTGATCAACCTGCACTGTGCCGATTTACTCAGACGCTCAAGCCCCGCCGACATCGTGCACATCAGCGATGACGTGACCCGCAAGGGCAGCAGCAAGCACATCGGCTACTGCGCCAGCAAAGCCGGGCTCGATAGCCTGACCCTGTCCTTTGCCGCCAAGTACGCGCCAGACATCAAGGTCAACGGTATCGCGCCAGCCCTGCTACTGTTCAATCCCGAAGACGACGCGGCGTACCGCGCCAGGGTCCTGGCCAAATCCGCACTGGGCATCGAACCCGGCAGCGAAGTGATCTACCAGAGCCTGCGCTATTTGCTCGACAACCCTTATGTCACCGGCACGACCCTGACCGTCAATGGCGGACGGCACGTCAAATAAGCCGCCCCCGCGAGGATGTCCCCATGACGTTATCCCTGCCCCACACCGCCCTGTCCCAGAGCTATCGCGAGATCCTCATCGGCCTCGGTGAAAACCCCGACCGCGAAGGGCTGCAAGACACCCCGTTGCGCGCCGCCAAGGCCATGCAATACCTGTGTCACGGTTACGAACAGAGTCTCGAAGAGATCGTCAACGGCGCGCTGTTCGCCTCCGACAACGATGAAATGATCATTGTCGACAACATCGAGTTGTACTCGCTGTGTGAACATCACATGCTGCCCTTCATCGGCAAGGCGCATGTGGCTTATATTCCAACGGGCAAGGTGCTGGGCCTGTCGAAGATTGCACGGCTTGTGGATATGTTCGCCCGCCGCCTGCAAATCCAGGAAAACCTCACCCGGCAAATCGCCGAAGCCGTGCAGCAAGTGACCGATGCCGCCGGTGTCGCGGTGGTCATCGAAGCCCAGCACATGTGCATGATGATGCGCGGCGTCGAGAAACAGAATTCGACCATGAACACCTCGGTGATGCTCGGCGCCTTCCGCGAGTCGAGCAACACCCGCCAGGAGTTCCTGCAATTGATTGGACGGAGCAAGTAGCAATGCCACAACTTCAACCAGGAATGGCACGCATCCGGGTCAAGGACCTGTGTTTGCGAACTTTCATCGGGATCAACGAGGACGAAATCCTCAACAAGCAGGATGTGCTGATCAACCTGACCATCCTGTATGCCGCCCAGGACGCCGTGCGTGACAACGACATCGATCACGCGCTGAACTACCGCACCATCACCAAGGCGATCATTGCCCACGTGGAAGGCAATCGCTTTGCCCTGCTCGAGCGCCTGACCCAGGAGCTGCTGGACCTGATCATGGCCAATGAGTCGGTGCTGTATGCCGAAGTCGAAGTCGACAAGCCCCACGCCCTGCGCTTCGCCGAGTCGGTGTCGATTACCCTGGCCGCAAGCCGCTGACCGCGTCTGGCGCATCGCTCGCCAGGCTTTTATCATCCGCGCCACGATTTGATTGCACAGAGCCCATCATGAACGATCAACAACGCCTGGAACTTGAAGCCGCCGCCTTTCGCCGGCTGGTTGCCCACCTGGACAGCCGCAAGGACGTGCAGAACATCGACCTGATGAACCTCTCGGGTTTCTGCCGCAACTGCCTGTCCAAGTGGTACAAGGCCGCGGCCGACGAACGCCAGATCGACGTCAGCCTCGATGAAGCCCGCGAAGTGGTTTACGGCATGCCGTACGCCGAGTGGAAAGCCCAATACCAGAAAGAAGCCAGCGCCGACCAACAAGCGGCGTTCGCCAAAGGAAAACCCAATGAGTGATTTGAACACCCTGCGCGCCAGCCTCAACAGCGGCGAACACGTTTTCGCCGACACCCTGGCGTTCATTGCCGCCGGTTATGACTACCAGCCCCAGGCTTTCAACAACGGTGGCGTGGAAAACGCAGCCGGGCAGAACGAAGGCTCGTGCAAGACCCTGGGCCTGGCGCTGCTGGAAGGTCTGAGCAATGAAGAAGCGTTGTTGGCGTTTGGCGAGCATTATCGTTCGGTGGTGGCCACGCCCGAAGGCAGCGACCACGCCAATATTCGGGCGTTGATTGCCCATGGCTTGGCGGGTGTGAAGTTCACTCAGCAGCCACTGACACGCCGCTAAACCTGTGGCGAGGGAGCTTGCTCCCGTTGGGTCGCGGAGCGACCCTGCTTGCCTTGAAAAGAAGGGGGCAGCTGCGCAGCCCAACGGGAGCAAGCTCCCTCGCCACAGATTATGCGTCGCCCTCGATAGGTATCAGGGCACATCCCGACTTTTAAGATTGAACCGGCAACTTTATTTCGTTTGCCGGACACCTCTGCTCGCGGCTTAGATAAAAAGAAGCATCCCTTCTTCAGAGTCAGCCATCCATGCGTAGCGAAACCATCAGTCAGTCGATCTCCATCGTTCACCCCGTCAGCCTCAGCCACGGCAAAAACGCCGAAGTCTGGGACACCGATGGCAAGCGCTACATCGACTTTGTCGGGGGAATCGGCGTACTGAATCTCGGCCATTGCCATCCGCGCATCGTCGAGGCCATTCGTGAACAAGCCACCCGCCTGACCCACTACGCGTTCAACGCGGCTCCCCATGTGCCTTACATCGAACTGATGGATCGCCTGGCTGCGTTTATTCCGGTGGATTACCCGGTCAGTGGCATGCTCACCAACAGCGGCGCGGAAGCGGCGGAAAACGCCCTGAAGATCGTCCGTGGCGCCACCGGCCGCACCGCGATCATTGCCTTTGACGGCGCCTTCCACGGCCGCACGCTGGCCACCCTCAACCTCAACGGCAAGGTCGCGCCCTACAAGCAGAAAGTCGGCGTGCTGCCGGGGCCGGTGTACCACCTGCCCTTCCCCAGCAAAGACAATGACGTGACCTGCGCCGAGGCCCTGAAGGCAATGGATCGGCTGTTCAGCGTCGAGATCGACGTGAATGACGTGGCCTGTTTTATCGTCGAGCCGGTGCAGGGCGAAGGCGGTTTTCTGGCGATGGATGTGGAATTCGCCCAGGCGCTGCGGCGTTTCTGTGATGACAAAGGCATTCTGCTGATCGCCGATGAAATCCAGTCCGGCTTCGGCCGCACCGGCCAGCGGTTTGCGTTCTCGCGATTGGGCATTGAGCCGGACCTGATCCTGCTGGGCAAAAGCATTGCCGGCGGCGTGCCGCTGGGTGCGGTTGTCGGGCGCAAGTCGCTAGTCGACAACTTGCCCAAGGGCGGACTGGGCGGCACCTACTCAGGAAATCCCATCGCCTGCGCCGCCGCGTTGGCGACCCTGGATGAAATGAGTGATGCACATCTGCACGCTTGGGGCTCGCAGCAGGAAGAAGCGATTGTCAGCCGCTACGAAGCCTGGCGAGCACGCGGACTGTCACCGTATCTGGGCCGTTTGACCGGCGTGGGTGCGATGCGCGGCATTGAGTTGATCAATGCCGACGGCACACCGGCTTCGGCGCAACTGACACAACTGCTGGCCTTGGCGCGAGAGTCGGGCTTGCTGCTGATGCCCAGCGGCAAGTCGCGCCACATCATTCGGCTGCTCGCGCCATTGACCACTGAGGCCGCCGTGCTGGAAGAAGGGCTGGATATTCTTGAGGCGTGTCTGCAGAAACTGGCTTGAGCATTAAAAAAAACCGGCCGAAGCCGGTTTTTTACTCTCTACGGAATCAGAACGAAACGTTCTGCAGGCCGTCGAGGTAACGCTCGGTGTCCAATGCCGCCATGCAGCCGGCGCCGGCCGAGGTGATGGCTTGACGATAAACGTGGTCGGCCACGTCACCGGCAGCAAAGATACCTTCGACGCTGGTGGCAGTGGCGTTGCCGTCACGGCCGCCCTGTACAACCAGGTAGCCGTCTTTCAACGTCAGCTGACCTTCGAACAACGACGTGTTCGGGGTGTGGCCGATGGCGATGAACACGCCGTCGACTTTGATTTCGTCGAAGCTGCCATCGTTGTTCTTCAGGCGAGCACCGGTCACACCCATGTTGTCGCCCAGCACTTCGTCCAGGGTCGCGTTCAGCTTCAGGATGATCTTGCCTTCGGCAACCCGGGCATTGAGCTTGTCGATCAGGATCTTCTCGGCGCGGAACGTTTCGCGACGGTGAATCAGGGTCACGGTGCTGGCGATGTTGGCCAGGTACAGCGCTTCTTCGACAGCGGTATTACCGCCACCGACCACAGCCACTGGCTTGTTGCGATAGAAGAAACCGTCACAGGTCGCGCAGGCCGAAACGCCTTTGCCCATGAACGTTTCTTCCGACGGCAGGCCCAGGTAACGAGCGCTGGCACCGGTAGCGATGATCAGGGCGTCGCAGGTGTAAGTCGCGCTGTCGCCAATCAGGGTGTATGGCTTGGCAGCGAAGTCCACGGCATTGATGTGATCAAACACGATCTCGGTTTCAAAGCGCTCGGCGTGCTCTTTCATGCGTTCCATCAGCGCCGGGCCGGTCAGGCCGTGGACGTCGCCCGGCCAGTTGTCGACTTCGGTGGTGGTGGTCAGTTGACCGCCGGCCTGCATGCCGGTGATCAGCAGTGGCTTGAGGTTGGCACGGGCGGCATAGACCGCGGCGCTGTAACCGGCAGGGCCGGAACCGAGAATAATCACTCGCGAATGACGGACTTCAGACATGACCTGCTCCTGTTGACCGGCCCGAAACACTGGGCGCGGAACGCCGGATTGCCGGCGGGAATAAAAAAGGACCGTTGAAAGCACTTGGGGAAGGCTTGGGCTCGACAGTCCTGTAAAAGAATGGGTGCAGCGTATCGAGGGGGCGAAGATTAAGGAAATACGGTTTAACAATCCAGCTCATAGGCGGTCTCTATTCCGTTGCAGTGAATGTATAGACGCCTTTGTTACAGTTAATGTCGATGCCGCTACCGCGCTTTCACCCACCAGGCAAAGCCGGTAAGGTCGGCGCGTTTACCCCTTGCTCGGAGCACGTTATGCCCGCCCCTGTTCTGTCCGGCCCACAATATTTGCGCGAGGGCCTCAAATTGGTCCTGAGCCCGAGTCTGCGTCTGTTCGTGTTGTTGCCGCTGGCGATCAACCTGGTGCTGTTCGTCGGATTGATCTATCTGGCCGGCCATCAGTTCAGCCTATGGGTCGATACGCTGATGCCGTCCCTGCCCGATTGGCTGAGCTTCCTCAGCTATATCCTCTGGCCGATATTCGTGGTGTTGGTGGTGTTGATGGTGTTCTTCACCTTCACCCTGCTCGCCAACGTCATCGCCGCGCCATTCAACGGCTTCCTCGCGGAGAAAGTCGAGGTGGTGGTGCGCGGCACCGACGATTTCCCGACCTTCAGCTGGGGCGAACTGATCGCCATGATCCCCCGTACCCTGACCCGGGAAATGCGCAAGCTCGGCTACTTCCTGCCAAGGGCCATCGGGCTGTTCATCCTGTCGTTCATCCCGGTGGTCAACATCATTGCCGCACCGCTGTGGCTGCTGTTCGGGGTGTGGATGATGGCGATCCAGTACATCGACTACCCGGCGGACAACCACAAACTGGGCTGGAACGAGATGCTCGCCTGGCTGCGCAAGAAGCGCTGGCAGAGCATGAGTTTTGGCGGGATCGTTTATCTGGTGCTGCTGATTCCGGTGGTGAATATCCTGATGATGCCGGCGGCGGTGGCCGGAGCGACGTTATTCTGGGTGCGTGAGCGTGGCGCGGAGAATCTGGTGGCAGAACGCCGTTAATCGCGTCACATATCCATCATCCCACCGTCACAATGACGACATGGCCTCAGCCGACACTGAGGTCATGACGACAGCTCTGCATATCACCCTGATCACCGAAACCTTCCCCCCGGAAATCAACGGCGTGGCCAATACCCTTGGCCGATTGTTCGACGGTTTGCGTGCGCGCGGGCATCAGGTCGAGTTGGTGCGGCCACGTCAGGGCGGCGACCCGCTGATGGGCAGCAATGATGAGTTGCTGCTGTGTCGGGGCTGGCCGCTGCCGGGTTATCCCGGCCTGCAATGGGGGCAGTCGTCGATGCACAAGTTGCTGCGGCGCTGGAAGCGCCATCGCCCGGATGTGCTGTACATCGCCACCGAAGGACCGCTGGGGTTGTCGGCGTTGCGCGCGGCACGGCGTTTGGGGATTTCGGTGGTCAGCGGCTTTCATACCAATTTTCAGCAGTACTCCAACCAGTACGGGCTCGGGTTGCTGACGCGTTTGCTGACCCACTACCTGCGCTGGTTTCACAATCGCTCGACCCTGACCCTGGTGCCCAGCGCCAGCCAGCGACTGGAGCTGGAGCGCCGCAGTTTCGAGCGCCTGGCGCTGCTCTCTCGAGGCGTCGACAGCCAGTTGTTCCATCCGGCCAGACGACTGAAATCACTGCGTGAGCAATGGGGACTGGCCGAGGATGACATCGCCTTCATCCACGTAGGACGTTTGGCCCAGGAGAAGAATCTTGGTCTGCTCAAGCGCAGTTTCGACACGCTGAAAACCACTTATCCACAGCGCAACATGAAATTGATTGTGGTCGGCGACGGTCCGCAACGAGCGACGCTGGAAAAGGAATTGCCCGAGGCGATTTTTTGCGGCTCACAACGCGGCGAAGCGCTGGCCAGTCACTATGCCTCGGGGGATGTGTTTCTGTTTCCGAGCCTGACCGAAACCTTCGGCAATGTGGTGCTTGAGGCATTGGCCTCAGGGCTGGGGGTGGTGGCGTACGATCAGGCTGCGGCGGCTCAGCATATTCGCCATGGCTACAACGGCGTATTGGCCATGCCCGGGGATGAACAGGCGTTCTGCGATGCGGCACGTTGGCTGCTGGAGGAGCGCGAAACCTTGCGCTGCGTGCGGCTCAATGCCCGCCAGCATGCAAGCCGTCAGGGCTGGGCGGCGATTATCGAGCAGTTCGAGGGGCAGTTGCGGGGGGCTTGTCACGATCCTCGTGGCGAAGGGGCTTGTCGGAACGCCGCATCGCCCCGTTCGGCTGCGAAGCAGTCGTAAACCCAGCGCACGCTGGTGTATCTGATGAAAAATATTTTCAGGTTTCAGGGCCGCTTCGCGGCCCAACGGGGCGGTGCGGCGTTCCGACGAGCCCCCTCGCCACATTAAACCAGCGTCATCAACGCATCACGGCTGAACGGCAGGATGTCCTGCTCACGACCGTCACGCACTTTCTGCGCCCAGTCCGGGTCCACCAACAACGCACGACCCACCGCCACCAGGTCGAACTCATCGTTATTCAAACGTTCCAGCAGTTTTTCCAGGCTGGCCGGCTGTGCGATCTTGTCGGTGTTGACCATGAATTGCAGGAACTCGCCATCCAGGCCGACGCTGCCAACGGTGATGGTCGGCTTGCCGGTGAGCTTGCGGGTCCAGCCGGCCAGGTTCAGTTCGGAACCGTCGAACTCCGGCTCCCAGAAACGGCGTGTCGAGCAGTGAAAAATATCCACGCCGGCGTCGGACAACGGCTTGAGAAATTCGCCCAACGCCTCTGACGTCTGCACCAGACGCGCGGTGTAGTCCTGCTGCTTCCACTGGGAGAAACGGAAGATGATCGGGAAGCCCTCGCCAACCGCTGCGCGCACCGCCTGAATCAGTTCGATGGCAAAGCGCGAACGGTTGGCCAGGCTGCCACCGTATTCGTCGGTGCGCTGGTTGCTGCCTTCCCAGAAGAACTGGTCCACCAGATAACCATGGGCACCGTGGATTTCCACGCCGTCCATGCCGATGCTCTGGGCGTCTTTGGCGGCTTGGGCGAACGCAGCGATCACCTCCTGGATATCCTGCTGGGTCATGCCGTGAACCACGACCTGTCCGTCTTTCAGTTTTTCCGACGGGCCGTAACCCGGCACGCTGGCATCCGGCTCGGTGCCGATGCGGCGCACGCTGCCCACATGCCACAGTTGCGGAACGATCTTGCCGCCTTCGGCATGCACTGCATCGACGACTTTTTTCCAGCCGGCCATTGCGGCTTCACCGTAGAAGTGCGGCACGTTCGGATAACCGTTGGAGGCCTTGTGACCGACGGTGGTGCCTTCGGTGATGATCAGGCCAACTCCGGCGGCAGCGCGGCGACGGTAGTATTCAATCACTTTGGAGTTGGGCACGCCGCCCGGCGAAAACGAGCGGGTCATCGGTGCCATGACGACGCGGGTCGGCAATTCGAGAGCGCCGAGGTGAAAAGGCTTGAACAGGGCTTTGACAGGCATTGGACGCTCCACGGGATATAGGCTTTATGACGGCGATAATATGGAGAGCGCCCTGCCTTGAACAGCACTATTGATTTGAGTGATTAAGGATTAGAAACGAAAAGATCGCAGCCTTCGGCAGCTTCTACAGAGGAACGTGAATACCTGTAGCTGCCGAAGGCTGCGATCTTTTGATCTTGATCTGCGCTTTTAACTCAGAGCTTTTTCAATCGCCTGGATAACAGAAGGATCATCCGGCGCCGTACGCGGCGAGAATCGCGCCAATACGCGACCGTCCTTGCCCAACAGGAATTTTTCGAAGTTCCAGGTGATGTCGCCCGGAAACTCCGCGCCCTCGCCCGCCAGCAGGCGGTACAGCTGATGACGTTCGTGACCGTTGACTTCCAGCTTGCTGGACAACGGAAAGGTCACGCCATAGTTGAGGCTGCAGAACTCCTGGATCTCCTGTTCGGTACCCGGTTCCTGCCCGGCAAACTGGTTGCACGGCAAGCCCAGCACGCTGAAACCCTTGCCCTTGTATTGCTGGTAGAGGTTTTCCAGAGCAGCGTACTGTGGGGTCAAGCCACATTTGGAGGCGACGTTGACCACCAGCACGACGTGCCCTTTGAAGGGCGCCAGAGGTAACTCCTGGCCATCCAAAGTTTTCAATGTAAGGTCGTGAAAAGCACTCATGACGGACTCCAAATTTCCCGTGTTCTTCTCGAAACAGCCACTTGGTCATGTCGCCAAGGACAGCCGCGGACTAAAAAGGCGCCCTCGGGCGCCTCTCCAGTTCTCGAAAGCTTAGCGCAGAAAATCAGTGGTGATGGCCACCTTCGCCATGGACGTGACCATGAGCGATTTCTTCCTGGCTGGCATCACGGATGGCAACGATCTTGACCTGGAAATTCAGGCGCTGACCGGCCAGCGGGTGGTTGCCGTCGACGGTGACATCGTCGCCGTCCAGATCGCGAATGGTGACGATCTGCATCTGGCCGTCCGGAGCGGAAGCGTGGAACTGCATGCCCACTTCTAGTTCGTCGACGCCTTCGAACATGCTGCGGCTCAGGGTGCTGACCAGTTCGGCAGCGTATTCGCCGTAGGCATCTTCAGGTTCTACGGCAACAGTCAGTTCGTCACCGACTGCTTTGCCTTCCAGTGCCTTTTCCAGGCCCGGGATGATGTTACCTGCGCCTTGCAGGTAGACCAGCGGCGCGCCGCCGGCGGAGCTGTCGATGACCTCACCAGCGTCGTTGGTCAGGGTATAGTCGATGGAGACAGCCTTATTGGCGGCGATCAGCATGGGGCGAGACCTTTTGCATAAGAATGATGAATGTCCAAGTTTAGCGAAGCAATCGCCCGAAAGCGAACACAACCCGGACAAACGGGGTGCGATGAAAGCCTCGACCATTACAGGTTTCCATCAGGACGAGGACGGGCACTGGGTGGCCGAGCTGTCCTGCGGCCATACCCAACACCTGCGGCACCAGCCGCCGTGGCAATCCCGGGCCTGGGTGCTGGACCCTGCGCTGCGCAATGAAAAAATAGGCCAGCCCTTTGATTGCGGTTGGTGCGCACAAGGCTCGGTTAGCGATAACCTTGACCACTGAATATCGGTAGAACGCCAGCCATAGGCGTTCACCATTGCCATGCACCCTTAGAGAATCCGCATGCAAACTTTTTTTATCGCGCCCACCGATTTTGGTGTGGGTCTGACCTCCATCAGCCTCGGGCTGGTGCGTACCCTTGAGCGGGCCGGCCTCAAAGTCGGCTTTTTCAAACCGATTGCCCAACCGCACCCGGGCGACACCGGCCCTGAACGCTCCACCGAACTGGTGGCCCGCACCCACGGCTTGAAACCGCCTCAGCCGCTGGGCCTGGCCCATGTCGAGCGGATGCTCGGCGACGGTCAGCTGGACGAATTGCTCGAAGAAATCATCACCCTTTACCAGCAAGCCGCTATTGGCAAGGACGTGCTGATTGTCGAAGGCATGGTCCCGACCCGCAGCGCCAGCTACGCCGCGCGGGTCAACCTGCACTTGGCCAAGAGCCTCGACGCCGACGTGATTCTGGTTTCGGCGCCGGAAAACGAAGTGCTGACCGAATTGTCCGGCCGGGTGGAATTGCAGGCGCAATTGTTCGGCGGGCCGAAAGACCCGAAAGTGCTGGGCGTGATCCTCAACAAGGTCAAGACCGACGAAAGCATGGACGTCTTCGCCTCGCGCCTGAGAGAGCACTCGCCGTTGCTGCGCAGTGGCGACTTCCGTCTGCTCGGCTGCATCCCGTTTCAACCGGAGCTGAACGCGCCGCGCACCCGTGACGTGGCCGAGCTGATGGGCGCTCAGGTGCTCAATGCCGGTGACTACGAAACCCGGCGCATGACCAAAATCATCATTTGCGCCCGCACCGTGCGCAACACCGTGGAGCTGCTCAAGCCCGGCGTGCTGGTGGTGACCCCCGGCGATCGCGACGACATCATCCTCGCGGTCAGCCTCGCGGCGATGAACGGTGTGCCTCTGGCCGGCCTGCTGCTGACCAGCGACACCCTGCCCGACCCGCGCATCATGGAGCTGTGCCGTGGCGCCTTGCAGGCCGGCCTGCCGGTGTTGTCGGTGAGTACCGGCTCCTACGACACCGCCAACCAGTTGAACGGTTTGAACAAGGAAATCCCGATCGACGACCGCGAGCGCGCGGAGATCATCACCGATTTCGTCGCCAGCCACCTCGACGCCAACTGGCTGCACCAGCGCTGCGGCACGCCACGGGAAATGCGCCTGTCGCCTGCAGTGTTCCGCTATCAACTGATCCAGCGCGCCCAGGCCGCCAACAAGCGCATCGTGTTGCCCGAGGGCAGCGAGCCGTTGACCGTGCAGGCCGCCGCGATCTGCCAGGCACGGGGCATCGCCCGTTGCGTGTTGCTGGCCAAGCCGGCAGACGTCGAGGCGGTCGCCCGCGCCCAAGGCATCGAGTTGCCACCGGGGCTGGAAATCCTCGACCCGGACCTGATCCGCGAGCGTTATGTCGAGCCGATGGTTGCGCTGCGCAAGACCAAAAGCCTCAACGCGCCGATGGCCGAGCAGCAGCTGGAAGACACTGTGGTGATCGGCACCATGATGCTGGCGCTGGATGAAGTCGACGGGCTGGTGTCCGGGGTCATTCACTCCACCGCCAACACCATCCGCCCGGCCCTGCAACTGATCAAGACCGCGCCGGGTTGCACCCTGGTGTCGTCGGTGTTCTTCATGCTGTTCCCCGAAGAAGTGCTGGTCTATGGCGACTGCGTGATGAACCCGCACCCGAGCGCCAGCGAACTGGCCGAGATCGCCTTGCAAAGCGCCGATTCGGCAGCGGCGTTCGGCATCACTCCGCGAGTGGCGATGATCAGCTACTCCAGCGGTGAATCGGCCAGCGGCGAAGAAGTCGAGAAGGTTCGCGAGGCCACCTTGCTCGCCCACGAACAGCAACACTCACTGCTGATCGACGGCCCGTTGCAATACGACGCCGCCGCCAACGAAACCGTGGCCCGGCAACTGGCGCCGAACAGTCAGGTGGCCGGTCGTGCCACGGTGTTCGTGTTCCCCGACCTGAACACCGGCAATACCACCCACAAAGCCGTGCAACGCAGCGCCGACTGCGTCAGCCTCGGGCCAATGCTGCAAGGCCTGCGTAAACCGGTGAACGACCTGCCGCGTGGCGCGCAAGTCGACGACATCGTGTACACCATCGCGTTGACCGCGATTCAAGCGGCCAACCGACCTATGGATATTTAAATGCTGGATTTTCTACCTGCACCCGTGCGCGGCGTGATCGCCTCGCTGCTGTTGGCGCTGAATACGATTCTGCTCTGCTCGTTTCTGTTCTGTGTGGCGCTGTTCAAAGTGTTGCCGTTCACCCTCACCCAACGTTTCGCGCGCTGGCTGATGAGTCATACCCACGAAGCGTGGATCAGTAACAACAAGGGCTGGATGAATCTGGTTTGCCGCACACGCTGGCACCTCAGCGGCTTGCAAGACCTGGACTATCGGCACTCCTATCTGATCACCAGCAACCACCAGAGCTGGGTCGACATCATGGTGTTGCAGTACGTGCTCAACCGTCGCATCCGCCCGCTGAAGTTCTTTCTCAAACAGGAACTGATCTGGGTGCCGGTGATTGGTCTGGCGTGGTGGGCGTTGGGTTTTCCGTTCATGAAGCGTTACTCCAAGGCCTATCTGGAAAAGCATCCGCAGAAGAAAGGCAAAGACCTGGAAACCACCCGCAAGACCTGCGACAAGTTCCGCAATAACCCGGTGGGGATTTTCAACTTCGTCGAAGGCACGCGCTTCACCGAGGGCAAGCACACCCAGCAGGGTTCACCGTTCCGCTACCTGCTCAAACCGAAAGCGGGCGGCATTGCATTCGTGCTGGATGCCATGGGCGACCAGCTGGAAGCCATCGTCAACGTGACCATCCACTACCCGGCCGGGCGGCCGGGCTACTGGGATTTGCTCTGCGGTAATGTGAAAGACGTGGTGGTGCACTTTCAGGAGCTGAAGATTCCACCGCAGTTCGTTGGCAAGAACTACGACCAGGACGGGGTGTATCGCCTGGAGTTTCAGGGCTGGATCAATCAATTGTGGCAGGACAAGGATGCGTTGTTGGGGCAAATGCACCGGGAGTATCCAGTGACCTAAGATCAAAAGATCGCAGCCTTCGGCAGCTCCTACGCAGACCGAGTACAACCGCGATTAATCGAGTGTGCATCTTCCCTGCAGGAGCTGCCGCAGGCTGCGATCTTGACGATCAAAAGTACACAAAAAAGCCCGCAGATGATCACTCATCTGCGGGCTTTTTGTTTTCAGCTAACGCTTAGATCGCGCCACGCTTGCGCAGCAGATCCAGCACTTGCTTGACGCTTTCTTCCAGCGACAGCGACTGGGTGTCGATCACCAGATCGGCATCCAGCGGCACGTCGTACGGGAAGGATTCGCCCGGGATGTTGTCGCCACCCGCCGCGTACAGACCTTGCGGATCACGCTCGGCGCAGACCGTCGGCGAGGCCTGGACGTAGACCGTCAGCAGACGCTCCTTGCCGATCAGGTCCTTGGCCTGTTCACGACCTTCGGCACTCGGGGCAACAAACGCCGCCAGTGTCAGCAAGCCGGCTTCGTTGAACTGACGCGCAACGTGCGCCGCACGACGCCAATTCTCGGTACGCCCGGCACGATCATTCGGCAGACCTTTGTTCAGGTCGTGACGCAGGTTCTGGCCATCGAGTACAAAGACTGCGCGGCCCATGTCGAACAGCTTGCGTTCAACCGCATAGGCCAGAGTGCTTTTGCCAGCGCCCGACAGGCCGCTGAACAACACGGTGGCCGGTTGCTGACCGAAGCGCTGGGAGCGTTCTTCGGTGGCTACATGAGCCAGTTTGCCGTGGTGGGAGCTACTGCCATGCGCCAGCGGCTGAGCGATGATCATGCCCGCCGCGACCGTGCCGTTGGTCAAACGGTCGATGACGATGAACGAACCGGTGGTGCGGTTGCTGTCGTAACCGTCCAGCGCGATGGCCGCATCGAGGCTGATCTTGACCCGACCGATCTCGTTCAGCTGCAACGAGCTGGCAGGGCCTTCGGCCAAGGTGTTCACGTCCACGCGATTGACGATGCTGGTGATCGAACCCGGCACGTAAGTCGTAGCGCGCTTGATGTCGTACTTCTTGCCCGGCAGCATCGGCTCTTCGGCCATCCACACCAGCATGGCGTCGAAGGCGTCGGTCACTTGCGGCTGGTTATCGGCGTGCACCAGCAAGTCGCCACGGGAGATGTCGATCTCGTCTTCCATGGTCAGCGTCACCGCTTGACCAGGGCCTGCATGCTCCAGCTCACCTTCGAAGGTGACAATGGATTTCACGCGGCTGCTCTTGCCCGACGGCAACACAACGACTTCGTCGCCCTTGTGCACGATGCCGCTGGCCAGGGTGCCGGCGAAACCACGGAAGTTCAGGTTCGGACGGTTGACGTACTGCACCGGGAAACGCAAGTCGGTGTAGTTGCGGTCGTTGGCGATCTCGACGGTCTCGAGAATTTCCATCAGCGACTGGCCGGTGTACCACGGCGAGCGCTCGGACTTGTTCACCACGTTGTCGCCCTTGAGCGCCGACATTGGCACGAAAGCCATAGTGGTCGGCTTGAACGCGATGCCTTCAGCGAACTTCAGGTAATCGGCCTTGATCGACTCGAACACGCTTTCGTCGAAGCCATTAAGGTCCATCTTGTTGATGGCGACCACGATGTGCTTGATGCCCAGCAACGAGGCGATAAAGCTGTGGCGACGGGTCTGGGTCTGCACGCCGTAACGGGCGTCGACCAGGATGATCGCCAGGTCACAGGTGGATGCACCGGTGGCCATGTTGCGGGTGTACTGCTCATGGCCGGGAGTATCGGCGATGATGAATTTGCGCTTGGCGGTAGAGAAATAGCGGTAGGCGACATCGATGGTGATGCCCTGCTCACGCTCGGCTTGCAAGCCGTCGACCAGCAATGCCAGGTCGATGTCTTCGCCGGTGGTGCCGACTTTTTTCGAGTCGCGGGTAATGGCTTCCAGATGATCTTCGTAGATCATTTTGGAGTCGTGCAGCAGGCGCCCGATCAGGGTGCTCTTGCCGTCGTCGACGTTGCCACAGGTCAGAAAGCGCAGCATTTCCTTGCGTTCATGCTGGCCCAGGTAGGCGAGGATGTCCTCGCTGATCAAATCAGATGCGTGCGACATGACAACCCCTTAGAAATAACCCTGACGTTTCTTTTCTTCCATGGAACCGGCGCCATCGTGATCGATGACTCGGCCCTGGCGTTCGGAAGTTCGCGTCAGGAGCATTTCCTGAATGATGTCGGTCAGGCTGGTGGCCTCGGACTCGACAGCACCGGTCAACGGGTAGTCGCCCAGTGTACGGAAACGGACCTTCTTCTTGACGATGCGCGCCTTGTCTTCGTCGCTCAGGTGATTGAGCAGGCGTTCGTCGTCGATCATGATCCAGGTGCCGTTCATCTCGATGACATCACGTTCGGCTGCGAAATACAGCGGCACGATCGGGATGCCTTCCAGGTAGATGTACTGCCAGATGTCCAGCTCGGTCCAGTTCGACAACGGGAATACGCGGATCGATTCGCCCTTGTTGACCTTGCCGTTGTAGACGTTCCACAGCTCCGGGCGCTGGTTTTTCGGGTCCCAGCGGTGCTTGCTGTCACGGAAGGAATACACGCGCTCTTTGGCACGGGACTTCTCTTCGTCACGACGGGCGCCACCGAATGCGGCGTCGAAGCCGTACTTGTCGAGGGCCTGCTTGAGGCCTTCGGTCTTCATGATGTCGGTGTGTTTGGCACTGCCGTGGGTCAGCGGGTTGATACCCTGCGCTACGCCCTCGGGGTTGACGTGTACCAGCAGGTCCAGGCCGAGCTCTTCGACCATGCGGTCGCGGAACGCGTACATTTCCTTGAACTTCCACCGGGTGTCGACGTGCATCACCGGAAACGGAAGTTTGCCCGGGAAGAATGCCTTGCGCGCAAGGTGCAGCATCACGGCGGAGTCTTTACCGACGGAGTACAGCATCACCGGGTTATCGAACTCGGCGGCGACCTCGCGGATGATGTGGATGCTTTCGGCCTCCAGCTGTTTCAGATGCGTCAGTTTGTCGACCATGGCTACTCACGAAAACGATCTTATGGACGGCCTGCGGGCCGTGTTCGAGCGGGGAATCCTAGCACAGCGCCCTCTTCTAATCAGGACGGCGGCTAGATCGAAAGGGTATATGAATATACCCCCTCGTTTGGGCTCCAGCCCTGTAGTCAAATCGGGTTCGGGCAATCGATGAAGATGTGCTCGAGGGCGAAACGTCGCGCCAGGTAATCACCCAAAGCCTGCACACCGTAACGCTCGGTGGCATGGTGGCCGGCGGCGATGAAACTGATATCGTTTTCCCGGGCGCTGTGGAACGTCTGCTCGGAGGCCTCGCCGCTGAGGTACAGATCGACACCGGCCAACACCGCCTGGTCAATGTAACCCTGCCCGCCACCGGTGCACCAGCCGACCCGACGAATCATCTCGCTGCCTTCGATCAGCAGCGGCTCGCGCCCCATGACTTCCTGTACCCGACGGGCAAAATCGCGGGGAGTCATCGGTTCGCTCAACGAGCCGACCAACCCGACGATTTTCAGGTTATCCGGATCCAGTGGGCCTTCGACGGTGATGTCCAATTGTCGGGCAAGCTGTACGTTGTTGCCGACTTCCGGGTGCAGGTCCAGCGGCAAGTGATAAGACAGCAGGCTGATGTCGTGCTTGAGCAGGGTTTTCAACCGGCGCTGCTTCATGCCGGTGATGCACGGGTTCTCGCCTTTCCAGAAATAGCCGTGATGCACCAGCACCAGATCGGCCTGGGCCTCCACTGCGGCGTCCAGCAACGCCTGGCTGGCGGTGACACCGCTGACGATGCGCATTACTTGCGGCCGGCCTTCGACCTGCAAGCCGTTGGGGCAGTAATCGGCAATCTTCGCACTTGCCAGGTAACGGTCGGCTTCTTCTACCAGGGTGCTCAGGGCGACGGCCATAAAAGACTCCTAAATATCCCGTTCAGAGGCGCGCGCGGCCTCGTATAATGCGCGACATTATGGGCGGTCTCATACCGCCTGCAACCTCTCAGGACGTGCTTAATGCTCAAGGCGCTGCGTTTTTCCGGCTGGCCGCTGTTGGCCGGCGTGCTTGTCGCTCTACTGATTATTCAGCGTTACCCGCAGTGGGTCGGGCTGCCAAGCCTCGACGTCAATCTGCAACAAGCCCCGCAAACCCTTGGTGTGCAGCAAGGCCCGGTGTCCTATGCCGATGCGGTGACCACGGCTGCGCCGTCGGTGGTCAACCTTTACACCACCAAAGTGGTCAACAAACCGAGCCATCCGCTGTTTGAAGACCCGCAGTTCCGCCGCTTCTTCGGCGACAACTCGCCCAAGCAGAAGCGCATGGAGTCGAGCCTCGGTTCGGGCGTGATCATGAGCCCGGAAGGTTACCTGCTGACCAACAACCACGTGACCAGCGGTGCCGACCAGATCGTGGTGGCGCTCAAGGATGGTCGTGAAACCCTGGCCCGGGTCATCGGCAGCGACCCGGAAACCGACCTCGCGGTATTGAAGATCGACCTGAAAAACCTGCCGTCGATCACCGTCGGCCGTTCTGACAACCTGCGCATCGGCGACGTGGCCCTGGCCATCGGCAACCCGTTCGGCGTCGGCCAGACCGTGACCATGGGGATCATCAGTGCCACCGGGCGCAATCAGTTGGGCCTGAACAACTACGAAGACTTCATCCAGACCGACGCCGCGATCAACCCCGGCAACTCCGGCGGTGCGCTGGTGGACGCCAACGGTAACCTGACCGGCATCAACACGGCGATCTTCTCCAAGTCCGGTGGCTCGCAAGGCATCGGCTTCGCGATCCCGGTCAAACTGGCGATGGAGGTGATGAAGTCGATCATCGAACACGGCCAGGTGATTCGCGGCTGGCTCGGCATCGAAGTGCAACCTTTGAGTCAGGAACTGGCGGAATCGTTTGGCTTGTCGGGACGCCCGGGAATTGTGGTCGCGGGGATTTTCCGTGACGGCCCGGCGCAAAAGGCCGGCCTGCAACTGGGCGACGTGATCCTCAGCATCGACGGTGAACCGGCTGGCGATGGTCGCAAGTCAATGAACCAGGTGGCGCGCATCAAACCGACCGACAAGGTCACGATTCAGGTGATGCGCAACGGCAAAGAACTCAAGCTCACCGCAGAAATAGGCCTGCGTCCGCCGCCTGCGCCGATCCAGGAAAAAGAAGAAGAGTAAGCCGTAGGAGCTGCCGAAGGTTCGGGCCGCGTTCGGACGATCTTTTACGCCCTCGAAAGCTCCACCACTCCAAAGTCGTTAACGGCAGACATTCTCATTAGGCATGTTATATTGTTTCAATATCAATATTGGAACAACATAACATGTCGTCTCGAACAATGGCCTCCCTCGCAGGCCTGGCTCTCGGTCTGCTGGGAGATCCGGTCTTCGCCGAAGAATCCCAAACCGTTGAACTGGACGCCATCAGCGTCATCTCCGACTACGAATCCCCCACCGGTCCGGTCAAGGGCTATCGCGCAACGCGTTCTTCCAGCGCGACCAAAACCGACACCACCCTTCGCGACATCCCGCAATCGATCAGCGTAATTCCTGTCAGTGTGCTCAAGGACTTGGGCAGCACCAACGTCGAGCGCGCCCTGGATTTTGCCGGCGGTGTGTCGAAGCAGAACAACTTTGGCGGCCTGACACTTTACGAATACAGCGTGCGCGGCTTCACCACCTCGGAGTTCTACAAGGACGGTTTCAGCGCCAACCGCGGCTATCCGAGCACGCCGGACGTGGCCAACATCGAACGCATCGAAGTGCTCAAAGGCCCGGCCGCCAGCCTCTATGGGCGTGGCGATCCGGGCGGTACGGTGAACATCGTCACCAAGAAACCCCAGCCCGAAGCCTTCACCACCCTGCAGACCAGCGCCGGCAGCTGGGATCGTTATCGCACCACCGTGGACGTCAACACACCGCTGGATGATGCCGGCAACATTCTGTCCCGGGTGAACCTGGCCGTCGAGGACAACCACAGCTTTCGCGATCACGTCGACAGCCAGCGCGTGTTCGTTGCGCCTTCGTTCAGCTGGCAGCTGAACCCGGACACCAGCCTGTTGGTGGAGAGCGAGTTTGTCCGCCACAGTTCGACATTCGATCGTGGCGTCGTCGCGCCGAACAATAAGTGGAGCGGCGTATCTCGCTCGACCTTCCTCGGCGAACCTAACGACGGCAACATCGACAACCACAACAACCTACTGCAAGCCGCCCTCGAACATCAGCTCAACGACCGCTGGAAACTGCGCCTGGCCAGCCATTACAAGGAAGGCAAGCTCTGGGGCTTCGCCTCAGAAAATCGGCCATTGAACGCCGACGGCCATACCATCAACCGCCGCTACCGCGAACGCGGCACCAACTGGCACGACAGCATTACCCAACTCGAACTGCGCGGTCTGTTCGACATCGGCAGTTGGCAACACGAACTGCTGATCGGCAGCGAGTACGAAAACTTCCGCAAGAACGAACGGGTCACGACCATTGCCGGCGGCCCCTACGCCATCGATATCTATCGGCCGATCTACGGCCAGCCGAAACCCGATGGCGCACGCTCCGGGACCGATTTTTTCGAGCACGTCGAAAGCCAGGCGCTGAACCTTCAGGACCAGATCGTCTTCACCGACAAACTGCGCGGCATGCTTGGTGCGCGCTTCGAACATTTCGAACAAAGCATTGACGATCACAGCCGCAATGCGACCCGCCGCCAGCGCCACGACGCGCTGACTCAACGAGCTGGCCTGCTCTACCAACTGACGCCCGAAGTGGGACTGTTCGCCAACGCCTCCACTTCGTTCAAACCGAATAATGGCCTGGATGCCGCCGGTAAATCCTTCGACCCGGAAGAAGGCGTCGGCTACGAAGTCGGGATCAAGAGCGAGCTGTTTGACGATCGCTTGAGCAGCACCCTCGCCGCCTTTCATATCGACAAAGAAAACGTCCTGGCCCTCGACTCGAGCACCGACTCCAGCCGGGCCATGGGCAAGGCCCGCAGTCAGGGTGTCGACCTGCAAGTCACCGGGCAAATCACCGACGCCGTGAGAGTGATTGGTGCCTTTGCTTACATCGATGCCGAAGTCACCCAAGGCGACAAGATGATTCCCACCGGCAGCCGGATTCTCGGCGTGGCCAAACGCAGTGGCAGTTTGCTGGGGGTTTATGAGTTTCAGGATGGCCATCTGCGCGGCTCGGACCTCGGTGCCGCGTTCACCTATGTCGGCGATCGCTCGGGTGAAGCCGGCAGCGATTTCGAACTGCCGGCCTACCACACCGTCGACCTGCTGGCCCATTACAAGGCCAGCGAAAACGTCACCGTGGGCCTGAACCTGAACAACCTTTTCGACGAGAAATACTTCGAGCGCTCCTACAGCAACTACTGGGTCAACCCCGGCGAACCGCGCAATTTCACTGTCAGCCTGACACTCAATCTGTAAAGGGAAAAATCACCATGCAACACGCTAAATCACTGGCTCTGCTGGGTCTGTTCGGCGCGATGTTCGCCTCTCACGTATCGGCCCATGGCCTGTGGACCGAACAACGTCGCGGCAACATCGAAGTCATCTACGGCCATGGCGCCGAAGACAACGCCTTCAAGGCGCAGAAAATCAGCGGCGCCTGGGCCTATGACGCCAGCGGCAAAATGATCCCGGTGAGCGTGCAACGCCTGGCCGACCACGCCCGCCTGCAACCGTTGAAATCGCCGGCGGTGATGGCCGTGGCGCTGAACAATGGCATGTGGTCGCAGACCGCCGAAAAAAAATGGATCAACGAAGGACGCAGCAAAGTGCCGGGGGCGATCGAATCGACAGAGACGTTCAAATACAGCCTGGCGATTTACCAGCCGGGGGCGAAGCTGCCGAAGCTCGATCAGATGAAATTGCTGATTCTGCCGGAGGTTGATCCGCTGACCGTCGGGCCGGGTAAATCGTTGCCGGTTCGAGTACTACTTGATGGCAAACCGGCGGCGGGCGTGAAGTTGGTGGGCGACTATCGCAGCGCACCGGACACCTTGAGCACCGAGACCGACGCAGATGGCCGGGCGCAAGTATTGGTGCGTAATGAAGGGTTGAATGTGATTGCGGCGCAGGTGGAAATCCCGCTGAAGGACAATGCTGATGTGGCGACACGTGGGCTATTCACGTCGCTGACGTTCATTGGCGAACCACATCACGACTAACACACCACCCCCTGTAGGAGCGAGCGGTGCGGCGATCCGACTTGCCCGCGAAGAACGATAACTCGGTGTAACAGTTAAACCACATTATCGTTCTTTGCGGGCAAGCCTCGCTCCTACGGGATCAGCGGCGGTTTAGAGGTTGCCGAGGCCGTCGATCAGAGCCTGATTCTGCTCCGGCGCGCCGATGGAAATCCGCAGGAACTGGGCAATCCGCTCCTGTTTGAAGTGCCGAACGATCACGCCCTGCTCACGCAACTTCGCCGCCAGCCCCGCCGCATCGTGCTTCGGGTGACGGGCGAAAATGAAGTTCGCCGCCGACGGCAACACCTCAAACCCCTTCGCCTCCAGCTGCGCGACCACTTTCTCGCGACTCTCGATGACCAACCGGCAGGTCTTGTCGAAATACTCGCGATCTTCGAACGCCGCCGCAGCCCCCACAATCGCCAGGCGATCCAGCGGGTAGGAGTTGAAGCTGTTCTTGATCCGCTCCAGCGCCTCGATCAGGTCCGGGTGCCCCACGGCCAGGCCAACCCGCAGGCCGGCCAGGGAACGGGATTTGGACAGGGTCTGCGTCACCAACAGGTTCGGATAACGGTCCACCAGCGTGATCGCCGTTTCACCGCCGAAGTCGATGTAAGCCTCATCCACCACGACCACCGAATCCGGGCTGGCCTTGAGGATTTGCTCAACAGCGTCCAGCGCCAACAGGCAACCGGTCGGCGCATTCGGGTTCGGGAAGATGATCCCGCCGTTCGGCTTGGCATAATCCGCCGGGTTGATCTGGAACTGTTCGTCCAGCGCAACCGCATCGAACTTGATGCCATACAACCCGCAGTAAACCGGGTAGAAGCTGTAGCTGATGTCCGGGAACAGCAGCGGTTTATCGTGTTGCAGCAAACCGTGAAAGATGTGCGCCAGGACTTCATCGGAACCGTTACCGAGGAACACCTGATTGCCCTGCACGCCGTAGTACTTGGCAACAGCTTGCTTGAGCAGGTCGCTGTTCGGGTCCGGGTACAGACGCAGGTTGTCGTTCAGTTCGGTCTGCATCGCCGCCAGGGCTTTTGGCGATGGACCGTACGGGTTTTCGTTGGTGTTGAGCTTCACCAGCTTTGCCAGTTTCGGCTGTTCGCCCGGCACATAAGGCACCAGATTCTTGACGAACGGGCTCCAGAATTTACTCATGCTCAGTTCCCCTGCTTGTCATCAAGAATGCGGTATTCAGCACTGCGGGCGTGCGCGCTCAGCGATTCGCCACGGGCCAGCACGGAGGCGGTCTTGCCCAGTTCGGAGGCACCCTGCTCGGAGCAGAAGATGATCGACGAACGTTTCTGGAAGTCGTAAACACCCAGCGGCGAGGAGAAGCGCGCAGTGCCGGAGGTCGGCAATACGTGGTTCGGACCTGCGCAGTAGTCGCCCAGGGCTTCGGAGGTGTGGCGGCCCATGAAGATCGCGCCGGCGTGGCGGATTTGCGGCAACCAGGCCTGCGGATCGGCAACCGACAACTCCAGGTGCTCCGGCGCGATGCGGTTGGCCACTTCGATGGCTTGATCCATGTCGCGAACCTTGATCAGCGCACCACGGCCATTGATCGAGGTTTCGATGATCTCGGCACGCTCCATGGTCGGCAGCAGTTTGGCGATGCTCGCCGCGACCTTGTCGAGGAACTCGGCGTCCGGGCTGACCAGAATCGCCTGGGCGTCTTCATCGTGCTCGGCCTGGGAAAACAGGTCCATGGCGATCCAGTCCGGATCGGTCTGGCCGTCGCACACCACCAGAATCTCCGACGGGCCGGCGATCATGTCGATGCCAACCTGGCCGAACACATGGCGCTTGGCGGTGGCTACATAGATGTTGCCCGGACCGACCACTTTGTCGACCTTCGGCACGCTTTCGGTGCCGTAAGCCAGCGCCGCAACCGCCTGGGCGCCGCCGATGGTGAACACCCGGTCGACGCCGGCGATGCAGGCCGCGGCCAGCACCAGCTCGTTGACTTCACCGCGCGGGGTCGGCACGACCATGACCACTTCGGTCACGCCCGCCACCTTGGCCGGAATCGCGTTCATCAGCACCGAGGACGGGTAGGACGCCTTGCCGCCCGGCACGTACAGACCGGCGCGATCCAGTGGCGTGACCTTCTGGCCCAGCACCGTGCCATCGGCTTCGGTGTAGCTCCAGGAGTCCTGTTTCTGCTTTTCGTGGTAGCTGCGCACACGGGTCGCGGCTTTTTCCAGGGCTTCGCGCTGAGGCACGGTGATGCGGGTCAATGCCAGTTCCAGGCGTTCGCGCGGCAGGATCAAGTCCGCCATGGACGCCACTTGCAGGCCATCGAACTTCTGGGTGAATTCGACCACCGCCGCATCGCCACGCTCGCGCACGGCCTTGATGATGTCCAGCACCCGCTGATTGACCGAGTCGTCAGACACACTTTCCCAGCTCAGCAGATGATCCAGATGATGCGCGAAATCCGGGTCAGCAGCGTTGAGTCGGCGAATTGCAGTCGGTGCGGTCATAGCGAGAGCCTCATAGGATTGGCAAAAACTCGGGCGCCCTAAGCTAGCCGTTGATCCGCTTGGGCACCCGAGAATTCTGGCTATGAGGCGGATAGACGGGCGCGACTCAAGGTCGCGCAGGTGAATCAGCCGCGGTGTCGAGACTCCACTGCCTTGCGCAGGGTGTCGATCAACGCCTGGATACGGGCATGCTGCATTTTCATCGACGCCTTGTTGACGATCAGACGGGAGCTGATGGCAGCGATGAAATCCTGTGGCTCCAGGCCGTTGGCCCGGAGCGTGTTACCGGTGTCGACCACGTCGATGATCTTGTCCGCCAGACCGATCAGCGGCGCCAGTTCCATCGAGCCGTAGAGCTTGATGATGTCGACCTGACGACCCTGTTCGGCATAGTAGCGCTTGGCGACGTTGACGAACTTGGTGGCAATGCGCAGACGGCCCTTGGGCTCGACTGCGCCGACTTTACCGGCCGTCATCAGTTTGCACTGGGCGATTTGCAGGTCCAGTGGTTCGTACAGACCCTGGCCGCCGTATTCCATCAGCACGTCTTTACCGGCGACGCCCAGATCGGCGGCACCATGCTCGACATAGGTCGGCACATCGGTGGCACGCACGATCAGCAAGCGCACATCGGCCTGGGTCGTGGGGATGATCAGCTTGCGGCTCTTGTCCGGATTCTCGGTCGGCACGATGCCCGCTTCAGCCAGAAGCGGCAGGGTGTCGTCAAGGATGCGGCCCTTGGACAGTGCGATAGTCAACATGGGAAACGTCAGTCCTTATCAAGGTACTCATGCCCGGTCGCAAACGGCGCCGGACACACATCGAGCCGGAAACCGGCTCGACTTCAACAAATCAACGGACGCGTCCCTGCGCCCATGCAGCAGAAACTAGCCCGGTACGCGGCGGATCTTGGCGCCGAGCATCTGCAGCTTCTCTTCGATGCACTCATAACCACGGTCGATGTGGTAGATGCGATCGATCAGGGTATCGCCTTCGGCGATCAGCGCCGAGATCACCAGGCTGGCCGAAGCACGCAGGTCGGTGGCCATGACTGGCGCGCCCTTGAGCTTTTCGATGCCGGTGACGATGGCGGTGTTGCCTTCAACCTGGATGTGCGCGCCCATGCGGTGCAGTTCGTAAACGTGCATGAAACGGTTTTCGAAGATCGTCTCGATCACCGCACCAGTGCCTTCGGCAATGGCGTTGAGGGAGATGAACTGCGCTTGCATGTCGGTCGGGAACGCCGGGTATGGAGCGGTCCGCACGTTGACGGCTTTCGGCCGCTTGCCGTGCATGTTCAGCTCGATCCAGTCTTCACCGGTGGTGATTTCGGCGCCGGATTCACGAAGTTTTTCCAGAACGGCTTCGAGGATGGTCGGATCGGTGTCCTTGACCTTCACACGCCCGCCGGTGACCGCTGCCGCCACCAGATAGGTGCCGGTCTCGATACGGTCAGGCATCACTTTGTAAGTGGTGGTGTGCAGACGCTCGACGCCATCGATGGTGATGGTGTCGGTGCCGGCGCCGGAAACCTTCGCGCCCATGGCGTTCAGGAAGTTCGCCAGGTCAACGACTTCGGGCTCGCGAGCGGCGTTGGCCAGAACGCTGCGGCCCTTGGCCAGAGCGGCCGCCATCATGATGTTCTCGGTACCGGTCACGCTGACGGTGTCGAAGAAGAAGTGCGCACCGCGCAGGCCGCCTTCAGGGGCCTTGGCCTTGATGTAGCCGCCTTCGACGTCGATGACCGCGCCCATGGCTTCAAGACCACGGATGTGCAGGTCAACCGGACGCGAACCGATGGCGCAACCGCCAGGCAGTGCAACTTCGGCTTCACCGAAACGGGCAACCATCGGGCCCAGCACCAGGATCGAGGCGCGCATGGTTTTAACCAGTTCGTACGGCGCGATCAAGGTCTTGATGGTGCGTGGGTCGATTTCGACGCTGAGTTTCTCGTCGATCACAGGTTCAATGCCCATGCGACCGAACAGCTCGATCATGGTGGTGATGTCGTGCAGGTGCGGCAGGTTGGCCACGGTCACCGGGCCATCGCACAGCAAGGTGGCAGCCAGGATCGGCAGGGCAGAGTTCTTTGCCCCGGAAATGCGGATCTCGCCATCAAGACGAGCGCCACCGGTAATAATCAATTTATCCATAAGAATCTCGACGCCCTTGGGCTCAGGTGCGCTCGGCCCAGGCCGCGCTGCTGAAAAATTTCATAGTGACCGCATGGATGCTGCCATCGACAATCCACGGGTTCAAATGGGCATAGATGCTCTGCTGACGCTTCACCGGGCTCAACGCCGCCAGTTCATCGCTAATCACGTTCAGCTGAAAGTTGCAGCCTTCGCCCTCAACTTCTACCTGAGCTCCGGGCAGCTTTCCTTCAAGAAAGCTCTTCACTTCGTTGGCCTGCATGCTCAACCTCAATCGGCGCCCTGTGCGCGCGGGTCGGACATCATACAAAAAAGCCCCGCGCCTGCGAACCCCGCGAAGCAGGACTCTGACGGGGGGCTTCTTTATAGATGCGGTTCAGGGGTGCGCCAACAGCTCGGTCAACTCACTGACCTGAGCGATTTTGCGCATGTCTTCGGGCATCGCGCGAATGCTCACGGCCTTGCCGGCCACCTGAGCATCGCGCATGAAGCACAGCAGCAGCGACAAGCCGACACTGCTGGACTTCTCCACTGCGGAGCAATCGACCACCAGCGCAGGCGCCTTGCTGGATTTGATCAGTACCTGCCCCTGCTTGCGCAAGTTCGGGCCGGTCCGGTAATCCAGCACACCGCTGAGCAGCAGCTCGCCGGTTTCGCTCATGCGAATGGCCGACTCACTCATTGGGCTTTCTTCTCGACAGCTTTTTCGGTGTTTTCCTTGGCTTTGGCGACTTCCCCGGCCCAACCATTGATGGTCTTGTCCAGGTCGTTGCCATTGCGCTGCATCGCATCAGCGAACTGATCGCGGAACAGCTTGCCGATATTGATGCCGTTGATGATGACGTTACGCAGCTTCCATTCGCCGTTGATCTTTTCGAGTGTGTAAGACACAGGATAGATCGCGCCGCTGCTGCCTTTGACCGTCATGCCAACGCTGGTACGGTCTCCCGATTCATCCTTGGCAGGCTCAACAGTGATGCCCTGGTTGTTGTATTCGAGCAATGCGTTGCCATAAAACTGGAACAGGCCCTTTTTGAAGTTTTCTTCAAACGTCTTCATTTGCTCGGGCGTTGCTTTGCGCGAGTATTTGACGGTCATGATGCTTTTGGAAATGCCCTCGGCATCCACCACGGGGCCGACGATGGTATTCAACGCCGTATAAAAGTCTTGTGGATCCTGCTTGTACTTCTCTTTATTGGCCGACAGGTCGGCGAGCATCCGGGTCGTGGTGTCCTGAACCAGATCGTGCGCCGACTGCGCCGCCATGGCGTTAGCCATCAACGGCAAGGCCGCGAGCAATATCAACAGGCCACGTCGCAAGATAGAGATCATTGAAAAGCTCCTCATTTGGCGTCTTTGCTAACGGTATTGAGCAGAAATTTACCAATCAGGTCCTCGAGCACCAGCGACGACTGCGTGTCGTGGATGGTTCCACCATCCTTGAGCAGGGCTTGTTCCCCACCCACACTGATACCGATGTATTTCTCACCCAACAGGCCAGCGGTCAGGATAGATGCAGTGGAGTCAGTCGGCAGGTTATCTACGCGCTTTTCCAGTTGCATGGTCACCCGACCGGTGAAGCTGTCGCGATCCAGATCGATCGCCGTGACCTTGCCAATGGTCACACCGGCCATGGTCACTTTAGCTCTGACAGTCAAACCGGCGATATTATCGAAATATGCATAAAGTTTATAAGTATCGGTGCTTGGGCTCGGGGACAGGCCACTGACCCGCAACGCAAGCAACAGCAAAGCCAGGATGCCAGCCAGCAAGAAAAGGCCGACACCGATTTCCAGGGTGCGGTTTTGCATCAGAAATCTCCAAACATCAAGGCGGTCAGAATAAAGTCCAGGCCGAGTACCGCCAAAGAGGCGTACACCACGGTCTTGGTAGTGGCACGACTGATCCCCTCGGAAGTGGGCTCGCAGTCATAGCCTTGGAATACGGCGATCCAGGTCACGACGAAGGCAAAAACGATGCTTTTGATAATGCCGTTGAGCACATCGTCGACAAACGTCACGCTGTTTTGCATGTTCGACCAGTAGGAGCCTTCATAGACACCCAACCAGTCGACGGCCACCCACGAACCGCCCCAGATACCCACCACGCTGAAAATCATTGCCAGCACCGGCAGGGAAATGAAGCCGGCCCACAGGCGCGGGGCAATGATGTATTTGAGCGGGTCAACCCCGATCATTTCCAGACTGGACAGTTGCTCGGTGGACTTCATGTTGCCGATTTCGGCGGTCAGCGCCGACCCCGCACGCCCGGCGAACAGCAAGGCCGTGACGACCGGCCCCAGTTCACGCAGCAGCGTCAGCGCAACCATCTGCCCGACAGCCTGCTCCGAGCCATAGCTGGACAGGATGTTGAAGCCCTGCAGCGCCAGCACCATGCCGATGAACACCCCGGAGACCACGATGATCACCAGGGACATCACGCCAACCGAATGCAGTTGCTTGACCAGCAGGCCAAAACTGCCGCCGATGCCACCGCGACCGAGCAAGGCATGAAACAGGAACAGCGCCGAACGCCCGAACACCGCCAGCACATCGATGCCGGCGTGGCCGAAACGGCGCACTCTTTCTATTAATGAAATCTTGCGCATCAGCGCTTCCCCAGAAGATCTGCGCGGTAATCCGTCGCTGGAAAGTGGTATGCGACCGGGCCGTCGGGTTCGCCAGTCATGAACTGGCGAATCCGTGGTTCCTGCGAATTCATCAATTCCTTGGGTGTGCCCTGCCCCAACACTTGCCCGTCACCCACCACAATGATGTAGTCGGCGATGCTCGCGGTCTCGGCCAGATCATGGGAGACCACGATGCTGGTGATGCCCAGCGCATCGTTGAGCAGGCGGATCAGGCGCACCAGCACGCCCATGGCGATCGGATCCTGGCCGACAAAAGGCTCGTCATACATGAGAATCTGCGGATCGAGGGCAATCGCCCGGGCCAGAGCGACTCGACGCTTCATGCCGCCGGACAGTTCGTCAGGCATCAGGTCAATGGCGCCACGCAAGCCCACGGCCTGCAATTTGAGCAGGACAATATCGCGAATCATCTCTTCCGGCAGCGTGGTATGAACACGCAGCGGAAAGGCGACGTTCTCGAATACATCGAGATCGGTAAACAGCGCGCCGCTCTGAAACAGCACGCCCATGTGCTTGCGCGCATCGAACAAATCGCTGCGCGACAACGTTGGCAGGTTCTGGCCATTGACCCAGACTTCGCCGCTGGTGGGGCGCAATTGGGCTCCCATCAACCGCAACAGCGTGGTCTTGCCACACCCGGAAGGCCCCATGATGCCGGTGACCTTGCCGCGTGGTATGCGGATATCGATGTTATTGAAAATGCTGCGCGCACCGCGCTTGAAGGTCAGTCCCTTCAGCTCGACCGCGTAGGCGTTATCGGCACTCATCTAAACTCCTTGCGATGCAGCCTCTCACTCGGACGCCTGGCCTTCTGACGAAAGCACATACCTCCCCGGGCAGGCCGAACTGGCGGCGAACTATATCACTGCAAAGGCCAAGCGCCCAAGGCCCAAGCCGGGCACGTTCAGCAACGTGACCACCTGAAATCATCTATTTAGAGGGTTTCGGTAACAAGGAATGACAAACCGCGACGAACTTGCGTGAGGGTTTTGATCATTACCGTTATAATCGCCGCCTTTTCATCAGGCTATACGATTTCTGACATGAGCCAATCCAGCGACCTGATTCAATCTGCACAACGCACCATCCGTCTCGAACTGGAAGCCGTGCAAGGCTTGTTACCCCATATCGACGCAGATTTCGTACGCGCTTGCGAGATGATTCTGGCCAGCAAAGGCCGCGTAGTCGTGGTCGGCATGGGCAAATCGGGGCACATCGGCAACAAGATCGCCGCCACCCTGGCCAGCACCGGCACCACGGCGTTCTTCGTGCATCCAGCCGAAGCCAGCCACGGCGACATGGGCATGATCACGCGTGACGACATCATCCTGGCACTGTCGAACTCCGGCTCCACCAATGAAATCGTTACCCTGCTGCCACTGATCAAGCGCCTGGGCATCAAATTGATCAGCGTCACCGGCAATCCCGACTCAGCGCTGGCCAAGGCTGCCGAGGTCAACCTCAATGTTCACGTCGAGCACGAAGCCTGCCCGCTGAACCTGGCGCCAACCTCATCGACCACCGCCGCCCTGGTGATGGGCGATGCCCTGGCGGTGGCGCTGCTGGAAGCCCGCGGCTTTACCGCTGAAGATTTCGCCTTTTCCCACCCAGGCGGCGCACTTGGCCGACGCCTGCTGCTGAAAGTGGAAAACGTCATGCACGCCGGGCAAGAGCTGCCGCAGGTTCAACGCGGCACCCTGCTCAAGGACGCATTGATGGAAATGACCCGCAAGGGCCTGGGCATGACCGTGGTTCTGGAGGCCGACGGTAAACTCGCCGGGATCTTCACCGACGGCGATCTGCGTCGCACCCTGGACCGCAGCATCGACATCCATAGCGCCACCATCGACCAGGTCATGACTGCCCACGGCAAGACCGCTCGTGCCGAGATGCTTGCCGCCGAGGCGCTGAAAATCATGGAAGACCACAAGATCAACGCGCTGGTCGTGGTCGACAGTGAAGACCGTCCGGTCGGCGCCTTGAACATGCACGATTTGCTGCGCGCGGGAGTAATGTAATGAGCACGGACCTGCTGCAACGCGGCAAACAGATCAAACTGGCGGTATTCGACGTCGACGGCGTGCTGACCGACGGGCGCCTGTACTTCCTCGAAGACGGCAGCGAATTCAAGACCTTCAACACCCTCGACGGCCAAGGCATCAAGATGTTGATGGCCGCCGGCGTGCAGACCGCTATCATCAGCGGACGCAAGACCCCGGTGGTCGAACGACGGGCCAAGAACCTCGGCATTCCACACCTGTATCAGGGTCGCGAAGACAAACTGGTGGTGCTCGACGAACTCCTTGCCCAACTCAACCTGAACTATGAACAAGTGGCCTACCTCGGCGACGACCTGCCGGACCTGCCGGTGATTCGCCGCGTCGGCCTGGGCATGGCCGTGGCCAACGCCGCCAGCTTCGTGCGCGAACACGCCCACGGCATCACCCAGGCCCGTGGCGGCGAGGGTGCCGCGCGCGAATTCTGCGAATTGATCCTGCGCGCCCAGGGCCGCCTCGATGCGGCCAACGCCGCGTACCTGTGAGCCCATCATGCTGAGCAAAAAGATTCGCAACATCCTGATATTCGGTTGCATCGCAGCGCTATTCGCAGCGGTCGGCTACTGGAACATCAGCCCGGAACGCTTCCTCGATAAGCCAGTGGTCAAGGTCGATGAAAGCGCGATCGACTATTACGCCATCAACGCCCACAGCGTGCAGTACCTGCCGGACGGCAAATTGCAGTACGAAATGACGTCCGACAAGGTCGAACACCTGAAAGCGACCGAAGTGACGTTGCTGTCCAATCCTGACCTGAACATGTTTCGCGGTACCGAATTCCCCTGGCACGTGCAGAGCGATCGCGGCGAAGTCAACCCGGACGGCACCCAGGTCGAGCTGATCGACTCGGTACGTATCACGCGTTTCGACGAAAAAAACCGTAAAACCCTGATTACCACCACCCGTATGACAGTGTTCCCGCAGCAGCAATATGCGCAGACCGATCAACCCGTTAGAATCGACGGCGCCGGCGGTGTATCGACAGGCAACGGAATGAAAGCGTACTTGAAAGAAAGCAGGATACACCTGCTATCGAACGTAAGAGGACAGTATGAGGCTCGTTAAAACCCTCCCTATTTTGCTCAGTCTGAGCGCAGCACTGGGAAGCGTGAGCGCCTGGGCTCTGCCGACCGATCAAGCGCAGCCTATCCGCATTCAGGCCGACGACGCCCAACTGGACGACAAGAACGGTGTTGCCACCTATAAAGGTGATGTGATCATCACTCAGGGCTCGATGAAGGTCACCGGCAACACCGTGACCATCACTCGCACCCTGACTGGCGACATCGACGTGGTGACCTCGGTGGGCAACCTGGCGTACTTCGAGCAGTTGCAAACAGCTGGCGACACCAAGCCTGTTCAGGGTTGGGGCGTGACCATCCAATATCACGCCGCGCAAAACCGCGTTGTACTGATCGACAAGGCCAAAGTTGTCGACAAGGACAACAACGTCACCCAGGGCGAAAAAATCGTCTATGACACGGTGAAAAAACTCGCCAGCGCCGGTCGCGCCACGGGCAGCAAGGTCACCGAGACACGTCCGCGTATCGACATGGTGATCCAGCCGAAGAAGAAAACCGACGAGAAAACCCAGTAATGGCAACTCTGAAAGCTCAGCATCTGGCCAAGAGCTACAAGAGCCGCCAGGTCGTGCGTGACGTCAGCCTGTCCATCGACAGCGGCCAGATCGTCGGCCTGCTTGGCCCCAACGGCGCCGGCAAAACCACCTGTTTCTACATGATCGTGGGTCTGGTACAAGCCGATCAGGGTCGCGTACTGATCGACGACCTGGACGTCAGCCACCAGCCGATGCATGGTCGTGCGAAGGCCGGTATCGGCTATCTTCCGCAAGAAGCGTCGATCTTCCGCAAACTGTCAGTGACCGACAACATCATGGCCATCCTCGAGACCCGCAAGGAACTCGACAAGGCCGGTCGCCGCAAAGAGCTGGAAAGCCTGCTGCAGGAGTTTCACATCCACCACATCCGTGACAGCCTTGGCATGAGCCTGTCCGGTGGTGAACGCCGTCGAGTGGAAATCGCCCGGGCACTGGCCACCAACCCGAAATTCATCCTCCTCGACGAACCCTTCGCCGGCGTGGATCCGATCTCGGTGGGCGACATCAAGCAGATCATCCATCACCTCAAGGCCAAAGGCATTGGCGTGCTGATCACTGACCACAACGTCCGTGAAACCCTGGACATCTGCGAAACCGCCTACATCGTCAACGATGGCCAGCTGATCGCCGAAGGCGACTCCGCCACCATCCTGGCCAACGAACTGGTCAAGGAAGTGTATCTGGGCCATGAGTTCCGCCTGTAAGCGCTGAGGTGCCTGGCCAGTCGCCTCGGTGCTCATCTCAATAAAAAATCAATAGTTTTTTATTGTTACAGCGCTCTAGGCAAACACTTCAGTTTCAGGCATATAATTTGCTTATGTTTGGCGCTTCGGCGCCCTGTAGTGGATGGCGCATGTGCGCCGGCGAATAAGGTGTTAAGCCCCTGCCATGAAACCATCGCTAGTCTTGAGAATGGGCCAGCAGCTGACGATGACACCGCAGCTGCAACAGGCCATCCGCCTGCTCCAATTGTCGACCCTGGACCTGCAACAGGAAATCCAGGAGGCCCTGGAGTCCAATCCGATGCTCGAACGCCAGGAAGAAGGCGACGACTTCGATAACGCCGACCCCTTGGCCGACAAAGCCGAACAGCAACCCAACGCCGACATTCAGGAACCCTCCTACCAGGAAACCGCCCCGACGGTGGATAACCTTGAGGAAGGCGACTGGAACGAGCGCATTCCCAACGAATTGCCTGTCGATACCGCCTGGGAAGACGTCTACCAGACCAGCGCCAGCAGCCTGCCGAGCAACGATGACGACGAGTGGGATTTCACCACCCGTACTTCGGCCGGTGAAAGCCTGCAAAGCCATTTGCTCTGGCAACTGAACCTGGCACCGATGTCCGACACCGATCGCCTGATCGCCGTGACCCTGATCGACTGCATCAACAATCAGGGCTATCTGGATGAAACCCTCGAGGAAATCCTTGAGGCCTTCGATCCGGAACTGGACATCGAACTGGACGAAATCGAAGCCGTCCTGCACCGCATCCAGCAATTCGAGCCCGCCGGTATCGGCGCCCGCAACCTCGGTGAATGCCTGCTGCTGCAACTGCGTCAACTGCCCGCCAAGACCCCTTGGCTGACCGAGGCCAAGCGCCTGGTCACCGATTACATCGACCTGCTCGGCAGCCGCGACTACAGCCAGCTGATGCGCCGCATGAAGCTCAAGGAAGACGAACTGCGCCAAGTGATCGAACTGGTCCAGAGCCTCAACCCGCGCCCGGGTTCGCAAATCGAGTCCACCGAAGCCGAATACGTCGTTCCCGACGTGATCGTGCGCAAGGACAACGAGCGCTGGCTGGTGGAACTGAACCAGGAGTCGGTGCCACGCCTGCGGGTCAACGCCCAATACGCCGGCTTCGTACGCCGCGCCGATACCAGCGCTGACAACACCTTCATGCGTAATCAGCTGCAGGAGGCTCGCTGGTTCATCAAGAGCCTGCAAAGCCGCAACGAAACCCTGATGAAAGTGGCCACCCAGATCGTCGAGCATCAACGCGGCTTCCTGGAGTACGGCGACGAGGCCATGAAACCGCTGGTGCTGCATGACATCGCCGAAGCGGTGGGCATGCACGAATCGACGATTTCACGGGTGACCACGCAAAAATTCATGCATACCCCACGGGGCATCTATGAACTGAAATACTTTTTTTCCAGCCACGTCAGCACCTCCGAAGGCGGTGAATGCTCGTCCACGGCGATCCGCGCGATCATCAAAAAACTGGTTGCCGCGGAAAATCAGAAAAAGCCGTTGAGTGACAGCAAGATCGCTGGTTTACTGGAGGCACAAGGCATTCAGGTGGCTCGCCGCACCGTCGCCAAGTACCGCGAATCCCTAGGAATCGCGCCTTCGAGCGAACGCAAGCGGTTGATGTAGAGCCACGCCACAGCGTTCCAGTGGTAGATCATCGGATCTACCGCTTTATGCACTGGCAACGAAGGAGAAGCTGTATGCAAGTCAACATCAGTGGACACCAACTGGAAGTGACCGAACCTCTTCGCACCTACATCGGCGAAAAACTCGAACGATTAGAGAGGCATTTCGACAAGATCACCAACGTGCAGGTCACGATGACGGTCGAGAAGCTCAAGCAGAAAATCGAAGCCACGCTGCATATTCCCGGCAATGAGGTGGTCGCTAACGCGGAACATACCGATATGTACGCAGCGATCGACGCACTGACCGACAAGCTGGATAAACAACTCAAAAAGCATAAGGAAAAGACCCAGAGCCTCCTCCAGGGCGCGACCGGTCGTTAACACTCCCAACCCATGATCCGACTTGAAAGCATCCTGACCCCCGGCCGTTCCCTGGTGAACGTGCCGGGCGGCAGTAAAAAGAAAGCCCTCGAGCAAATTGCCAACCTCATCCATCGCGAAGTGCCGGATCTGGCCATGCAGGATGTCTTCGAGAGTCTGGTCGCCCGTGAAAAACTCGGTTCCACCGGTTTTGGCAACGGTATCGCCATCCCCCACTGCCGTCTCAAGGGCTGCGGATCGCCCATCAGTGCCTTGATGCACCTGGATGCACCCATCGATTTCGACGCCATCGACGGTGCCCCGGTTGACCTGCTGTTTGTACTGCTGGTCCCGGAAGCCGCCACCGATGCGCACCTGGAGTTGCTGCGCCAGATCGCCAGCATGCTTGATCGCAAGGAAGTGCGTGAAAAACTGCGCAGCGCCCCGAGCAACGAAGCCTTGTATCAGGTTGTCCTGGACGAGCAAAACGGTCACTAATCATGCGCCTGATCATCGTCAGCGGCCGCTCCGGCTCAGGTAAAAGCACTGCCCTCGATGTTCTCGAGGACAACGGCTACTACTGCATCGACAACCTGCCCGCCGGCCTGCTGCCGGAACTGGCCGAGCGCGCGCTGATTCATACCGAACTGGCACAACCGCTGGTGGCCGTGTCCATCGATGCACGCAACTTGCCGAGCCACCTGTCACGGTTTCCCGAATTGCTGGAAGAAGTCCGCAGCCGGCATATCCAGTGCGATGTGCTGTATCTGGACGCCGATGAAGAGACCCTGCTCAAACGTTTTTCGGAAACCCGCCGCCGTCACCCGCTGAGCAGTGCCAATCGCTCGCTCGCGGAGGCGATAGAGGACGAAACCAATCTGCTGGGGCCGATCGCCGATCTGGCCGACCTCAAGGTCAACACCACCAATCTGAACCTGTATCAGCTACGCGATACCATCAAGCTGCGCCTGCTGAATCAGCCGGAGCCCGGTACTGCGTTTCTGGTGGAGTCTTTCGGGTTCAAGCGTGGCATGCCGGTGGACGCCGATCTGGTGTTCGACGTGCGCTGCCTGCCCAACCCTTACTGGAAACCGGAGCTGCGGGCACAGTCCGGGCTCGATCAACCGGTGGCCGAGTACCTGGCGGCGCAGCCGGATGTTGAAGAGATGTTCCAGGACATTTCCACCTACTTGCTCAAGTGGCTGCCCCGCTTTGCCGCCAGCAACCGCGCCTATGTCACCATTGCCATTGGCTGCACTGGCGGGCATCACCGCTCTGTCTACCTGACCGAACGTCTGGGTCAGGTCCTGCAACAATCCCTGAAGAACGTCCAGGTTCGCCACCGCGACCTCAGCTAAAGGATTCACATCGCGATGCCTGCTCTGGAAATCGAAATCATCAACAAGCTGGGCCTGCATGCCCGCGCATCTGCAAAGTTCGTCGGGGTGGCCGGGCAGTTCCCGTGCCAGATCAGGGCCGGCCGCACTCCGGAATCGATGGTCGACGGCAAAAGCATCATGGCCATGATGATGCTGGCCGCGGGAAAAGGCACCACAATCCACCTGAGTACCGAAGGCGAACAAGAGCAGGAAGCGCTGGATGCGCTGGTGGCGCTGATCAACAACTTCTTCGACGAAGGCGAATAAACTTCAAAAAAAACGCGCCACCCGATTGGGTGGCGCTTTTTTTTTTGTGCAGCAGTCGCAGCTTAGCTACCTGCCACCGTCATCCGCTCGATCAACACCGAACCTGTGCGAATGTTGCTGCGCAATTCCAGGTCATTACCGACCGCAATGATCTGCTTGAACATGTCACGCATGTTGCCGGCAATAGTCACTTCCTGGACCGCGAACTGGATTTCGCCGTTCTCGACCCAGAAACCCGCCGCGCCACGGGAGTAATCGCCAGTGACCATGTTCAGGCCCTGCCCCATCAACTCAGTGACCAGCAGGCCACGGCCCATGCGGCGCAGCAAGGCCGCCTGATCTTCGTCGCCATGGGTGACGAACAGGTTATGCACGCCGCCGGCATTGGCGGTGCTCGGCATGCCCAGCTTGCGACCGGAATAGGTGCCAAGCACGTAGGACACCAGCTCACCGTTTTCCACGAACGGCTTGGCGTAGGTCGCCAGGCCATCGCCGTCGAAGGCCGAGCTGCCCAAGGCGCGCATCAAGTGCGGACGCTCATCGATGGTCAGCCATTGCGGGAACAGTTTCTGCCCCAGCGTGCCTTCGAGGAACGACGATTTGCGATACAGACTGCCGCCGGAAATCGCCGAGAGGAAACTGCCGAACAGGCCACCGGCCAGTTCCGCGGAAAACAGCACCGGCACTTCGCAGGTCGGCACCGGGCGCGCGCCCAAGCGGCTCGCCGCCCGTTGCGCGGCACGCTGGCCGATACTCTCCGGGCTGGCCAACAAATTGCCCTGCCGGTTCACGTCATACCAGTAATCGCGCTGCATCTGGCCATCGGCCTCGGCGATCATCACGCAGCTGAGACTGTGACGGGTCGAGGCGTAACCGCCGATAAAACCGTGGCTGTTGCCGTACACCCGGCAGCCCTGGTGAGTGCTGAGGGTGGTGCCGTCGGCGTTCTTGATCCGGCTGTCGGCGGCAAACGCCGCTGCTTCACAGGCCAGGGCCTGCTCGATGGCTTGTTCCGGGGTGATGTTCCACTGATGGAACAGGTCGAAATCCTGCAGGTCCTTGGCCATCAGCGCGGCATCCGCCAGGCCTGAGGCTTCGTCTTCAGACGTGTGCTTGGCAATGGCCAGCGCAGCAGCGACGGTTTCGCGAATCGCTTCCGGGCCACTGGCCGAGGTGCTGGCCGAGCCTTTGCGCTGCCCTACATACAAGGTGATCCCAAAGCCCTGGTCGCGGTTGAACTCAACGGTTTCGACTTCCCGCTGACGCACCGTGGTCGACAGGCCCTGTTCCAGCGACACCGCCACTTCACAGGCACTGGCGCCCTGGCGCTTGGCTTCAGCAATGATCTGCTCGACTTGCTCTTGCAGTGCCGGCAACGCTTGTGGGCCGACGCTTTCAACTGCACTCATGCTGTTCTCCACTCAAATTCTGCTTTCGGTAACGGTCATCGAGCGACCGGGCCGGACAAGCGGCCCCCGACTGGTTATCATGGCGGCGTTTCTTTGCGGACGGCCACCATGGTTGATTCTTACGACGACTCCCTCGATACGGGAGAAAAAAGCAAATCCCAGGTCAAACGCGAGCTGCATGCTCTGGTTGACCTCGGCGAGCGCCTTACAACACTCAAGCCTGACCTGCTGGCAAAACTGCCGTTGACCGACGCTTTGCGCCGGGCTCTGGCCGATGCGCCCAAGCACACCGCGAACATCGCGCGTAAACGGCACCTTCAGTTTATCGGCAAGCTGATGCGCGATCAGGACACTGGCGCCATTCTCACTCTGCTCGATCAACTCGATGCCTCCACCCGGCAGTACAACGAACGTTTCCACGGCCTGGAACGCTGGCGCGATCGCTTGATCGCAGGCGACGACGCCGTCCTGGAGAAGTTCGTCATCGATTACCCGGAGGCCGATCGTCAACAATTGCGCTCCCTGATCCGTCAGGCCCAGCACGAACTGGCGACCAACAAGCCACCGGCTTCGAGCCGTAAAATCTTCAAGTACATCCGTGAGCTGGACGAGACTCAACGCGGTTTGCGTTAAATAAAGCCGACGGCATCCTTCGTGTAGGAGCTGCCGAAGGCTGCGATCTTTTGATCTTTCTTTTGAAAATCCAAAGTCAAAAGATCGCAGCCTGCGGCAGCTCCTACATGAATCTTGTGCATCCTTACGCGCCCGTGCCACCCACAGTGATCGCATCAATCTTCAGCGTTGGCTGGCCGACACCCACCGGCACCGACTGCCCATCCTTGCCACACGTTCCCACACCGCTGTCCAGCGCCAGATCGTTACCAACCATCGACACCCGGCTCATGGCTTCCGGCCCGTTGCCGATCAACGTCGCGCCTTTGACCGGGGCGGTAATCTTGCCGTCTTCGATCAGGTACGCCTCGCTGGTGGAGAACACGAACTTGCCACTGGTGATGTCCACCTGACCGCCGCCGAGGTTGGCGCAGTAGATGCCTTTTTTCACCGAGGCGATGATTTCCGCCGGGTCGCTTTCGCCACCGAGCATGTAAGTGTTGGTCATGCGCGGCATCGGCAGGTGCGCGTAGGATTCGCGACGACCGTTGCCAGTGCGGGCCACGCCCATCAGGCGCGCATTGAGCTTGTCCTGCATATACCCTTTGAGCACGCCGTTTTCGATCAGCGTGGTGCACTCGGTCGGCGTGCCTTCGTCGTCGACACTCAGCGAACCTCGGCGGCCGGCGAGGGTGCCGTCATCGACGATGGTGCAAAGCTTCGATGCAACCATCTCGCCCATGCGCCCGCTGTAGGCCGAACTGCCCTTGCGGTTGAAATCGCCTTCCAGACCGTGCCCGACGGCTTCGTGCAGCAACACGCCGGACCAACCCGAACCCAACACCACCGGCAACGTACCGGCCGGCGCCGGGATGGCTTCCAGATTCACCAGTGCCTGACGCAACGCTTCACGGGCATAACCCATGGCGCGGTCTTCGCTGAGGAAATAGCGGTAGTCGGTACGACCGCCACCGCCATGGCCGCCGCGCTCACGACGACCGTTCTGCTCGACGATCACGCTGACGTTGAAACGCACCAACGGCCGCACATCTGCCGCCAGGCCGCCATCGGTGGAGGCGATCAGAATCCGCTCCCAGACCCCGGCCATGCTCACGGTGACTTGCTGGATACGCGGGTCGAGGGCGCGGGTCGCTACGTCGATGCGCTTGAGCAGCTCGACTTTCTCGGCGCGGGTCATCACTTCCAGCGGGTTGTCCGGCCCGTACAACTGAGCGACATCCTGGGTGGTGAACGCCTGCACGGTGCCATTCTGCCCGGCCCGGGAGATCGAACGGGCCGCACGGGCCGCCGCGCCCAGCGCTTCGAGGGTGATCGCATTGCTGTAGGCGAAACCGGTTTTTTCACCCGATTGCGCACGCACGCCGACACCCTGGTCGAGGTTGAAACTGCCTTCCTTGACGATCCCGTCTTCCAGCGCCCAGGACTCGGAAATCTGCCCCTGGAAATACAGGTCGGCGGCATCGATGCCCGGGCCGGCCAGATCGCCGAGCACACCCTGCAGGCTCTCGATCGTTACGCCGCCGGGCGCCAGGAGGTGTTCACTGACAGAGGACAACAACTCGCTCATATGCTTTACGCCTTAAATTCGTCGTTCTGATGCAGGTCGCTGAGCGCCCTGCGAGAAAAAGCGCCGGTGAGTGGACACCGGCATCCGCGCCCTGATGGACGCCTGTTCGCGGCTGTCGCGTTCGGCCAGCAGCACGGCCTCGCCCTGATCCTGTTGTGCCAGCACGCGCCCCCATGGGTCGATTATCGCGGCATGACCAAAGGTTTCTCTCGGTCCCGGATGAGTGCCACCCTGGGCGGCCGCGAGCACATAACATTGAGTCTCGATGGCCCGCGCGCGAATCAGCACGTCCCAATGGGCCGCGCCGGTCACCGCGGTAAAGGCCGACGGGGCGGTAATCAATTCCGCGCCGGCTGCACGCAATTCGCTATACAGCTCCGGAAAGCGCAGGTCGTAACACACTGTCAGGCCGACTCGACCGACCGGCGTATCGGCAACCACCACGCCACTGCCATAAGCATAGTCATCGGATTCGCGATAACGCCCGCGATTGTCCGCCACGTCCACGTCGAACAGGTGCAGCTTGTCGTACCGCGCCACGGTCTCGCCTTGATCATCGACCAGTAACGAGCACGCATGCGCTTTGGCCGTCGGTTGATCCGCCGGCGGCAACGGCAACGTGCCAGCCACTATCCATAACTTGAGGTCGCGGGCGGTCTGTTTCAACCACGGCAGGATCGGGCCTTCGCCCAGCGCTTCGGCGCGACCAATGTCGGCAATGTCGCGACGGCCCATGGCTGCGAAGTTTTCCGGCAGCACGGCAAGCTGCGCCCCACCGGACGCTGCTTGCTCAAGCAGACGACGGGCCTGGGCCAGATTGGCCAGCACGTCGCTCTGGCTGACCATTTGAATGACTGCTACAGACACGGCCATTTCCTTATCTGGAATCAACACATACCTATAGGAACCGCCTGCGGCAGCTCCTACAGGGGACTTACGGCCATGCTACTCCATGGCTTGGAAAGTGGCTTTTCAAAAAGGCTTGTCGAAGGTGATTTTCGGCTCTTTCCACGGGCCTTTGACCGTGTATCTGACGCTGGCAAAGCGCGCCACGCGGTCACCGATCAGCTTATCGATCAGGAACAGCGCCCCACCTACGGCTGGCGCACCGACGATCAGCGCGGCAATCGGCAGATTGTTGGTCACCGGCAAGGTCACCAGCAACTTGGCATCGACCTGATCAGCCACCAGGTCCAGGGTGCCGTTAAGCTCCAGGTTGCTCGACGGGCCGGTCAGCAGGATCGGCTCACGGGTCACGTAGACCCCGTTGCTCGCGACCAACAGCCCTTTGACCCGGTCATAGCTCAAGCCTTTGCCGAACAGGTCGGAAAAGTCCAGGCGCAAGCGACGGCCAATGGAGTTGAAGTTGAGCAGGCCAAATACCCGTAGAGCCTGGGCGCTGCCCTCGACTTCAACAAACTGACCTTTATTGAGCGACGCATCAAGGCTGCCGGAGAAGCGCTTGGTGGCCAGCCACGCCGGTGAGCCAGGCCAGCGACCGTCGACATCCATGTGAAACTCTTCACTGGTGACGCTCGGCGCAAAGCCCCAGCCCTTGAGCACGTCGGCGAGGTTCTTGCCACTGACCCGGCCCTTGTACCAACTGCTGGAATTGCCAGGTGTGCCTTCCCAACCGCCGTTGCCCTGCAGGAAGATGCCCTTGAGGCCCATATCCAGGGAGTTGAGGGCAATGCCCTTGCCGGTCGGGCGAACTTTCAATAGCCAGGCACCCACCAGGTCCTGCCCCTGGAACAGTTGATTGATGGTGATATCCAGCGCCGGGATTTTCGTCGGGTCCACGGTGGCCAGCGGATCCGGCGAATTCTCGTCGGCCAGCACCGTCGGGTCCGGGGCCGGCAAACGTACGTATTGCAGATTGATCGCAATCGGTGCGGCTTTCGCATCGGGAATACCGACGGTGCCCTTGGCCTGCTGACTGTCGAGTTGCAGCGCCCAGGCGGCCGGCTTGCGCGTCAACTGCACCGACGCCTGATCAAGGCTGGTGCCGAAACCGCTGAGCTTGCCAACCTTGAAATCCGCGCCACTGAGCAATTGCTTGGCGCTGCCGCCTGGATCCTGGCCAGCATACTTGCTGACAAGATCCTGCCAGGGAGACACATCCAGCTCGGACAGTACACCGCGCACGCGCAGGCCTTTGTTGCCAGGCAGCACAGCATCGCCACCGCCGAGAAACAACTCACCGCGACCGTCGACGAAATTGCCGGTCGGTGCCGCAAACGTGAAGTTCGCCAGCTCACCATAGTTGACCCAGTAACGCCGCTCCGGTCCTTGCAGGGTCATGCGGAACACGGTGTCGCGGCCGACATCGGCCGCCATGCCGAACGGCGCCGGCAAATCCACCGCCACGCCTTTGAGATTGGAGCTGACGATCAATTGGCTGTCGGCGCCATCAAGGTTCAGTTGCAGCTGATAAGGGACCACACCGGACACCGGCAACGGCTGAGTGACGTTCAGCCATTCGCTGAGCTTCTTGACCTCGACCTGACCCGCTGCGGTGACCCGAGTGTTGAGCTTGCCCGCACTGCCATCGGCAAAAATCTGCGCGGTCATGGGCTTGTCGAACGCTCGCGCGGTGATTTTTTGCCCGCTCAATCCCTTGGCGCTGTCGAAGCGGAAGTCGCCCTTGAGTTGTGTCAGTTCCAGGGTGGGCTCGCGAAGTTTCAAACGGGCCTTGTCGGTCTTGAAGTCGACGAGGATTTTCGGTTGCTCACCTTTGACCAGCGGGATATCCAGGTTGACCTTGCCTTGCAGATCGCCCTCGCCCTCCCAGCCGGCGAAGGTGTCGGCGGTGCCGATCGGTGCTTCCTGCAGAATCTTCAGGCCATCGCCCAACCCACCGGCGAACCCGCCATCGAGGAATAGGTGAGGGCTCTGTCCGGCAGGCACATGGGGAATATTGACGTAGACGTCGCTGACCTGGGTGTCGAGCAATTGGCCCTTGTCCGCGAGAATCCGCACGCCGCTGTCTTCGATGAACACATCGCCGCTGACCTTGCTGACATGCGGCCAACCCGGTTGAAACGCCAGCTCGGCATCGTGAACCTTGAAAAACAGGCTGATGCTGCGAGCTGTTTCCGGGGCGCCATGGTTCAGCGACCCCTGGTACTGGAAGAAACCTTCATCCACCGCGCCTTTGAGAATCGCCGTACGCAGCCATTCGTCCAGCGCCGGGCTCAACACGGCCGGCAGGTACTTGGCGGTGTAGCGACCGTCGCCGTCGACCAGGCCGACCCGCAGGTCCATGTAGTCTTCCTGGGTGTGATCGAAATGCAGGCGGATCAGGAAGTCGCCGGCAATCTTGCCCTCTTCGCCCAGCACCTTCAGGTACGGCGCGATCAGGGTGAAACCTTCTTTATCGAGCTTCCAGGTCAACCGCGCATTGGCCTGAATGTACTGCCATGGCTTGGCGAAAATCGGGTCCAGGTGCAGGGAAAAATCCTTGCTGTCCATGCGCAACTCGCCCTGCCCGAGATTGCCGCTGATGCTGCCACTGACGTTTCGCGCCGCCGGCGCGCCGTGATAGGCGTCGAAGCCGACCCGCTCAAGATTGGCGGCAAAGCTGAATTTGCTGTCATCGGTCGCCGCGGGGCGCAAGTCAATCAGCACGTTGCGCAATACCCCGGTGACCTTGAGCCGCTCGACGGCCGTGGCGACACCTTCCGGAAGCGGCCCCAACGCGTTCAGCAACGGGGTGAGCGGCGTGAGGTCGATGCGGTCGGCTTGCAGATGCAAGAGCTCCGGCGTTGTGTCGGTCGCCGCCGTTTGTTGAAATTGCAGTTTCGATTCCCAGCGGGTTTCGTCCAGGCTCATCGCCAGAGAATCCAGGGTGACCTGGACGCCTGTGGAGCTGCGCTGGAAATACCCGTTAAGCGCCAGATTGTTGATCCGGATCGGCTTGCGCTCGGCGTAGGCGCCGTTGAGTTGCGGCGCGTTCAAACGGATCGCGGCGCTTTGCAGGGCGCCCTCGCTCCAGTTCACCCAAAGCTCGCCACCGGCCTTTATCTCGGAGAAATTCCATTGTTGGGTCAGGCGCTCGGGCAACCATTTCGACCAATCGCTTTGCGGCAGGCTCAAGTAAGCCTCAACCTCGCCGTCCTGCCACTGGCTGGCGCGGATACGGGTGCGCAGGCTCATCGCAACCGGCTGGCCGTCGGGCAGGGTCAAACGGGCGTCGATGCGCTGACGCGAGACACCGGTTCTCAGATTGAGGCCAACGTAGGTCAGGGTCAGCGGCGGCTGATCCAGTGGCTGCAAGGTCACCTGGCTGTCGAGCACCGACAGTTGCTGGACCATCTGCATGCGATTGAGCAACTGCTCCGGGTCCAGCGGCTGATCCTGCCGCACCGGCAACCCTTCCAGCACCCAATGACCGTCCTCGCCTTCCTTGAGGCTGATCTTCAGGCCGTTGAGTTCGAGATGTGCGATGCGTATTTCGCGCGCCAGCAGGCTGGCCCAGATATCCGGCACCGCGCGCACCTGGTCCAGGCGCAAGGCATTGGAACCCTCGCCGACCATCACGTCATGGGCCAGCAGAACCGGGGCGAGGCCACTCCAGTTGCCCTCCAGTTCGCCGATGTGCAGTGGCATGCCCACGGCGGCGCTGGCTTTGGCTTCGACGTCGGCACGGTATTCGGCCACCAGCGGTGTCAGCTCCCGGCCGAGACTGACGAACAGCGCCATCAACACCAAAACCAACGCGCACAGGCCCAGACCCCAGCGGGTCAATGCGGCCAAAATGCGTGTCAGACCGTCCATGTCAGTTGGCTCCCATGGCAAAAATACTGCAAAAAGCTGAGGCCAGCCGTTCTAGTGGAATTGAAATACAACGCTTCAGAGCAGCACCACGTCGTATTGTTCCTGGGAATACATGGTTTCTACCTGAAACCGAATGGTGCGCCCGATAAACCCTTCGAGCTCGGCGACGTTGCCCGACTCTTCATCGAGCAAGCGGTCGACCACTTTCTGGTTCGCCAGCACGCGATAGCCTTCGGCCTGATAGGCACGGGCCTCACGCAGGATTTCGCGGAAGATCTCGTAGCAGACGGTTTCCGGGGTCTTGAGCTTGCCGCGACCCTGGCAGCTGCTGCACGGCTCGCACAGCACTTGCTCGAGACTTTCGCGGGTGCGCTTGCGGGTCATCTGCACCAGGCCCAATTCGGTGATGCCGATGATGTTGGTCTTGGCGTGATCGCGCTCCAGTTGCTTCTCGAGGGTGCGCAGCACCTGACGCTGATGCTCTTCATCTTCCATGTCGATGAAGTCGATGATGATGATCCCGCCCAGGTTGCGCAGACGCAGTTGACGGGCAATGGCGGTGGCGGCTTCGAGGTTGGTCTTGAAGATGGTTTCTTCGAGATTGCGATGACCGACGAAGGCTCCGGTGTTGACGTCGATAGTGCTCATGGCTTCCGCCGGGTCGACCACCAGATAGCCACCGGATTTGAGCGGCACCTTGCGCTCCAGGGCTTTCTGGATTTCGTCTTCGACGCCATACAAGTCGAAAATCGGCCGTTCGCCCGGATAATGCTCCAGACGGTCGGCGATTTCCGGCATCAGTTCGGCGACGAACTGCGTGGTTTTCTGGAAGGTTTCCCGGGAGTCGATGCGGATCTTTTCGATCTTCGGGCTCACCAGGTCGCGCAAGGTGCGCAACGCCAGGCCGAGGTCTTCGTAGATCACGCTCGGCGCGTTGATGGTTTTGATCTGGGCATTGATCTGGTCCCAAAGCCTGCGCAGGTAGCGGATGTCCATGAGGATTTCATCGGCCCCGGCCCCTTCGGCAGCGGTACGCAGAATGAAACCGCCGGCCTCCTTGATACCTTCTTTCTCCACACAGTCGGTGACCACTTGCTTGAGGCGTTCGCGCTCGGCTTCGTCTTCGATCTTCAGGGAAATACCGACGTGGGCAGTGCGCGGCATGTACACCAGATAGCGCGACGGGATCGACAGTTGCGTGGTCAGGCGTGCGCCTTTGGAGCCGATCGGGTCCTTGGTGACTTGCACCACCAGGCTTTGACCTTCGTGAACCAGCGAGCTGATGCTCTCCACCGCCGGGCCTTCGCGCAGGGAAATTTCCGAGGCGTGAATGAATGCGGCGCGGTCCAGCCCGATGTCGACGAAGGCGGCCTGCATGCCCGGCAATACCCGCACGACCTTGCCTTTGTAGATGTTGCCGACGATCCCGCGCTTTTGCGTGCGTTCGACATGGACCTCTTGCAGAACACCGTTTTCGACCACCGCCACGCGTGATTCCATCGGCGTGATGTTGATCAGGATCTCTTCACTCATGGCAGGGTCTCGTTCAGGCATGTTCACGATAATGGCCGCATCTTGTCAGTACGACGCTCAGTGCGCGTTAAGGGTTTGCCAACAGGGTATGCCGAAATGGCCGAGTAGTTCTGCGGTTTCACAAAGCGGCAAACCGACCACCGCCGAGTAGCTGCCATTGAGCCCGGCGACGAACACCGCGCCCAGCCCTTGAATCCCGTAGCCGCCCGCCTTGTCCCGGGGTTCGCCGCTGGCCCAGTAGGCCGCCGCTTCGTCGCAGCCGATGGTGCGAAAACGCACCAGGTTGCGCACCACCAGAGACTCGCAACGTTCACCATCGCTCACCGCAATCGCCGTCAGCACTTCATGCTCACACCCGGACAACAGCATAAGCATGGCGCATGCTTCGGCTTCATCCACCGGTTTGCCGAGAATTTTCCCGTCCAGCACCACGGCAGTGTCGGCGCCCAGCACGCAGAAATCCGCGTCGGACACGATCGCCCCGCGCCCGACCTCGGCCTTGCCGCGCGCCAGACGCTCGACATAGGCCGATGGAGATTCTTCAGGGAACGGGGTTTCGTCGATGTCCGCGCTGATGGCGGTGAACGGCACGCCGATCTGCGTGAGCAGTTCACGCCGACGCGGCGAGCCTGAGGCGAGGTACAGCTGTTTCATCAAGACATCTCCCTGTCGAGGTGCGGGCACATGCCTGACCGAATTAATTGATTTTGTAGCGTCGACGCAAACCGCGCAAACCGAAGCTAATCCAAGGCCAGAGCAACGCACTGACCAGTGCCGGCAACACCAGCGCCAGGGTCGGCTGACGATTACCGGTCAGGGCGCTCAACCACAACTGAACCAGTTGGGCGAGGCCGAAGATCACCAGGATCACCAGGCTCTGTTGCCACATCGGGAACATGCGCAGGCGCTGTTGCAGCGACAGCACCAGGAACGTAATGAGCGTGAGGATCAACGCGTTCTGGCCCAGCAACGTGCCATACAGCACGTCTTCGGCCAACCCCAGGCACCAGGCGGTGACCATGCCGACTTTATGCGGCAGGGCCAACGCCCAGAAGGCCAACAGCAAGGCCAGCCACAAAGGACGCAGGATTTCCATGAATTGCGGCAGCGGTGAAACGCTGAGCAACAGGCCGATGGCGAACGTCAGCCAGACCATCCAGCCGTTTCGGGAGGAAGTTGCACCGCCCATTATTCTGTTCCCCCAGTGGTGGCCGGCGCGGCGACAGGCGGTTTGGCAGCAGGCTTCACGGCAGCGGGTTTGGGTTTGGCGGCCGTCGGTGTCGTCGCGGGTGGCTTGGCGGCAGCAGGATGGGACGCGGCAGGTTTGACCGGGGTCGCGGCAGCAGGTGCAGCCGCCGGAGTAGCCGGAGTTGCAGCGGCAGCCGGTATCATCGACGCGGCCGGTTTCGGTACGGTTGCAGGAATGATCGGCCCGCCACCCTGCCGGTCCAGAGCCTCTTGAGCCTGGGCGGCTTCGTTGGCGCGCTCCTCGGCTGTGCGACCATCACTGAACACCAACAGCAAATAACGGCTGCGGTTCAGCGCAGCAGTCGGCACCGCACGCACGATGGCAAACGGTTGACCGGAATCGTGGATCACTTCCTTGACCGTCGCCACCGGGTAACCCGCCGGGAAACGCTGACCGAGGCCAGAGCTGACCAGCAGATCGCCTTCTTTAATATCGGCGGTATCGGCCACATGACGCAGCTCAAGGCGCTCCGGGTTGCCGGTGCCGCTGGCAATCGCCCGCAGACCGTTACGGTTCACTTGCACCGGAATGCTGTGGGTGGTGTCGGTCAGCAACAGTACGCGAGAGGTGTACGGCATCAACTCGACCACCTGCCCCATCAGGCCACGGGCATCGAGCACCGGCTGACCGAGGATCACACCGTCGCGCTCACCTTTATTGATGATGATGCGATGGGTAAAGGGGTTGGGGTCCATGCCGATCAACTCGGCTACTTCGACCTTCTCGTTGACCAGCGCGGAAGAGTTGAGCAACTCGCGCAGCCGAACGTTCTGCTCGGTGAGGGCGGCAAGCTTTTGCATGCGGCCCTGCAACAGCAGGTTTTCGGTTTTGAGTTTTTCGTTTTCGGCGACCAGCTCGGTCCGGCTGCCGAATTGGCTGGCCACACCTTGCCATAGCCGCTGTGGCAGGTCGGTGATCCAGTAAGACTGCATCAGCACCAGCGACATTTGGCTACGCACTGGCTTGAGCAGTGTGAAGCGGGCATCGACCACCATCAGCGCGACCGATAGCACGACCAGCACCAACAAGCGCACGCCCAGTGAGGGGCCTTTGGTGAAAAGCGGTTTAATAAGCCGCTCCTCCCAGGCAAATGTTCTCTTTATTCATACGGCATCAAACCGGCCTGGATGCAGACTGACAGAAGATAAACGCCAACAGGCAGCACTGCAAAGTGCTGCCTGCGGGCTCACCAGCATAGATGCATCGGGCGAGATCACTCGCTCGACAGCAGGTCCATGGTGTGTTTATCCATCATTTCCAATGCACGGCCACCGCCGCGAGCAACGCAGGTCAACGGGTCTTCGGCGACGATCACCGGCAGACCGGTTTCCTGGGCCAGCAACTTGTCGAGGTCGCGCAGCAAGGCGCCACCGCCGGTCAGTACCAGACCACGCTCGGCGATATCGGAAGCCAGTTCCGGAGGCGATTGCTCCAGCGCACTTTTCACTGCCTGAACGATGGTGGCCAGCGACTCTTGCAGAGCTTCCAGCACTTCGTTGGAGTTCAGGGTGAATGCGCGTGGAACGCCTTCGGCCAGGTTACGGCCACGAACGTCGACTTCACGAACTTCGCCGCCCGGGTAGGCCGTACCGATTTCCTGTTTGATGCGCTCGGCGGTGGATTCGCCGATCAGGCTGCCGTAGTTGCGACGCACGTAGGTGATGATCGCTTCGTCGAAGCGGTCGCCGCCAACCCGTACGGATTCGGCATAGACCACACCGTTGAGGGAGATCAGCGCGATTTCAGTGGTACCGCCACCGATATCGACAACCATCGAGCCGCGAGCTTCTTCAACCGGCAGGCCGGCACCGATCGCAGCAGCCATTGGCTCTTCGATCAGGAACACTTCACGGGCGCCGGCACCGAGGGCCGACTCACGGATGGCACGACGCTCAACCTGGGTGGATTTGCATGGAACGCAGATCAGCACACGAGGGCTAGGCTGCAAAAAGCTGTTCTCGTGAACCTTGTTGATAAAGTACTGCAGCATTTTTTCGCAAACGCTGAAGTCGGCGATCACGCCGTCCTTCATCGGACGAATGGCTGCAATATTGCCCGGCGTACGACCGAGCATGCGCTTGGCCTCGGTGCCGACAGCAACGACACTTTTCTGGTTACCGTGTGTCCGAATAGCCACAACCGATGGCTCATTCAGGACGATACCGCGCTCGCGCACGTAAATAAGGGTGTTGGCAGTGCCCAGGTCAATGGAAAGATCGCTGGAAAACATGCCACGCAGTTTCTTGAACATGGGAAAGGGACCCTAGGCAACGCGTGGGTAAAAAAGTGCGGCAAACTCTAACAACGACAGGGATTTTGGGCAAGGCGCCAATATGTTAAATTGGCTGCTTTTCTGTGCACCAAGCACCACAATCGCGGCCTTGAGACCGTAGATATGCGGTAGTGTTCCGACAATCTAACACACGGACGCGGTCCGTTTTGTTTTCCACTGGAGAATCCCATGGCGCTTGAACGCTCCGACGTGGAAAAAATCGCTCATTTGGCCTGCCTTGGCCTCAATGATGCCGATCTTCCACACATCACTTCGGCCCTGAACAGCATTCTCGGGCTGGTCGACGAAATGCAAGCGGTCAATACCGACGGTATCGAGCCGCTGGCCCACCCACTGGAAGCCAGCCAGCGCCTGCGTGCAGACGTCGTGACCGAGACCAATCATCGCGAGGCCTATCAGTCCATCGCACCAGCGGTCGAAAACGGCCTGTACCTGGTTCCGAAAGTCATCGACTAAAGGGAAAGAGCCTGCAATGCATCAATTGACTCTGGCCGAGATCGCCCGCGGACTCGCCGATAAAAAGTTTTCCTCCGAAGAGCTGACCAAAGTCCTGCTGGCGCGCATCGCCCAGCTCGACCCGCAGCTCAACAGTTTCATCAGCCTCACCGAAGACCTGGCGCTGCAGCAGGCGAAAGCCGCTGACGCACGTCGCGCCAACGGTGAGAGCGGCGCCCTGCTCGGCGCGCCGATCGCCCACAAAGACCTGTTCTGCACCCAGGGCATCCGCACCAGCTGCGGCTCGAAGATGCTCGACAACTTCAAGGCGCCGTACGACGCCACCGTGGTCGCCAAACTGGCCGCTGCCGGGGCCGTGACCCTGGGCAAGACCAACATGGACGAATTCGCCATGGGGTCGGCCAACGAGTCGAGCTACTACGGCGCGGCGAAAAACCCGTGGAACCTGGAATACGTTCCGGGCGGTTCGTCCGGCGGTTCGGCGGCGGCGGTGGCCGCTCGTCTGTTGCCGGCGGCAACTGGCACCGACACCGGCGGCTCCATTCGTCAGCCTGCTGCGCTGACCAACCTCACCGGCCTGAAACCGACGTACGGTCGTGTTTCGCGCTGGGGCATGATCGCCTACGCATCCAGCCTCGATCAGGGCGGCCCGCTGGCCCGTACCGCCGAAGACTGCGCGATCCTGCTGCAAGGCATGGCCGGCTTCGACCCGCAGGACTCCACCAGCATCGACGAGCCCGTGCCTGATTACAGCGCCGGCCTCAACGGTTCGCTGCAAGGCCTGCGCATCGGCGTGCCGAAGGAATACTTCAGCGCAGGCCTGGACCCGCGCATCGCCGACCTGATCATGGCCAGCGTTGAAGAGCTGAAAAAACTCGGCGCCGTGATCAAGGAAATCAGCCTGCCGAACATGCAGCACGCGATTCCTGCGTACTACGTGATCGCCCCGGCGGAAGCGTCCTCCAACCTGTCGCGTTTCGACGGCGTACGTTTCGGCTATCGCTGCGAGGACCCGAAAAACCTGGAAGACCTGTACAAGCGTTCCCGTGGCGAAGGTTTCGGCCCGGAAGTGCAGCGCCGGATCATGGTCGGCGCCTATGCGTTGTCGGCCGGTTACTACGACGCCTACTACCTGAAGGCGCAGAAGATCCGTCGCTTGATCAAGAACGACTTCATGGCTGCCTTCAATGAGGTCGACATCATCCTCGGCCCAACCACGCCGAACCCGGCCTGGAAGCTCGGCGCCAAGAACAACGACCCGGTCGCCGCGTATCTGGAAGACGTCTACACCATCACCGCCAACCTCGCCGGTCTGCCGGGCTTGTCCATGCCTGCAGGTTTTGTCGATGGCCTGCCGGTCGGCGTGCAACTGCTCGCCCCGTATTTCCAGGAAGGTCGCCTGTTGAACGTTGCCCATCAGTATCAGCAGAACACTGACTGGCACACCCGCACCCCAACCGGCTTCTGAGGAGAAACACATGCAATGGGAAGTCGTGATCGGGCTGGAGATTCATACCCAGCTCACCACCCGGTCGAAAATCTTTTCCGGTAGTTCCACCACCTTCGGTTCCGAGCCGAACACCCAGGCCAGCCTGGTTGACCTCGGCATGCCCGGCGTATTGCCGGTGCTGAACCAGGAAGCGGTGCGCATGGCGGTGATGTTCGGCCTGGCCATCGATGCCGAGATCGGTCAGCACAACGTGTTCGCCCGCAAAAACTACTTCTACCCGGACCTGCCCAAGGGCTACCAGATCAGCCAGATGGAATTGCCGATCGTCGGCAAGGGCCACCTGGACATCGCCCTCGAAGACGGCACGGTCAAACGCGTCGGCATCACCCGCGCGCACCTGGAAGAAGACGCTGGTAAAAGCCTGCACGAAGAATTCAGCGGCGCCACCGGCATCGACCTGAACCGTGCCGGCACGCCGCTGCTGGAAATCGTTTCCGAGCCAGACATGCGCAGCGCCAAGGAAGCTGTGGCTTACGTCAAGGCGATCCACGCGCTGGTACGCTATCTGGGCATCTGCGACGGCAACATGGCCGAAGGCTCGCTGCGTTGCGACTGCAACGTGTCGATCCGTCCGAAAGGCCAGGCCGAGTTCGGTACTCGCTGCGAGATCAAGAACGTTAACTCGTTCCGTTTCATCGAGAAGGCGATCAACAGCGAAGTACAGCGCCAGATCGAGCTGATCGAAGACGGCGGCAAAGTGATCCAGCAGACTCGCCTGTACGATCCGAACAAGGACGAAACCCGTCCGATGCGCAGCAAAGAGGAAGCCAACGACTACCGTTACTTCCCCGACCCGGACCTGCTGCCGGTGGTCATCGAGGACTCGTTCCTCAATGACGTACGCGCCACCCTGCCAGAGCTGCCACCGCAGAAACGCGAACGCTTCCAGGCGCAGTTCGGGCTGTCGGTGTATGACGCCAGCGTCCTGGCTACCAGCCGCGAGCAAGCCGATTACTTCGAGAAAGTCGTGAGCATCAGTGGCGACGCCAAACTGGCAGCCAACTGGGTGATGGTTGAACTGGGCAGCCTGTTGAACAAGCAAGGCCTGGACATCGACCAGTCGCCGGTTTCGGCCGAGCAACTGGGCGGCATGCTGCTGCGCATCAAGGACAACACCATCTCCGGCAAGATTGCCAAAGTGGTGTTTGAAGCCATGGCCAACGGCGAAGGCAGCGCGGACGAAATCATCGACAAGCGCGGCCTCAAGCAAGTGACCGACACCGGCGCAATCTCGGCGGTACTGGACGAGATGCTCGCGGCCAATGCTGAACAGGTCGAACAGTACCGCGCGGCAGACGAAGCCAAACGCGGCAAGATGTTCGGCTTCTTCGTCGGCCAGGCCATGAAAGCCTCCAAAGGCAAGGCCAACCCGCAACAGGTCAACGAACTGCTTAAAAGCAAGCTCGAAGGCTGATGAGAATGGAGCCAGCTCTCAATATTGGCTCCATTCCTTGTGGCGAGGGAGCTTGCTCCCGCTGGTCTGCGAAGCAGGCCCAAATCGGCAACCGCACTCTTTCAGCGAGAATGCATCAGCCGATTTTGCGACTGCTTCGCGGTCGAGCGGGAGCAAGTTCCCTCGCCACATTTATTTTGGGAGCCCTCCAAATGAAACGTCTGCTAAGCGCCTGCGCCCTGCTCTCCCTGCTGGCCGGTTGTGCCAGTACGGATACCATCGATCCACACGGCTACGACAAGACCGGTACGGCTTCGTATTACGGCGCCAAGCATCATGGCAAACGCACCGCCAGCGGTGAGCGTTTCAACCAGCATGGCCTGACCGCCGCCCATCGCCAGTTGCCGTTCGGCACCCGAGTGAAGATTACCAACCTGAATAACGACAGATCCTGCGTGGTGCGTATCAACGACCGCGGGCCATATTCCCGTGGACGCCTGATCGACGTGTCCCGTGAAGCGGCCGAACAGTTGGGCATGCTGCGCAGTGGCACCGCGAAGGTTCGCGTGCAAGCCCTCGACGACTGATAGATGGAGCGCTGACTATTTTCGGACTGGCCGATTTACCCCTGATCAGCGTGATTGAATTGCTCTGCGGTCTGTTTTTACTGATCGCCGGCGCCGAACTGATGGTGCGCGCCGCCGTACGCCTGGCCGCGCGCCTGCATGTGCGGCCACTGATCATCGGCCTGACCATCGTGGCCCTCGGCAGCAGCGCGCCGCAGATGGCGGTCAGCCTGCAAGCCACCCTGGCGCAAAACGCCGACATCGCCGTCGGCAGCGTGATCGGCAGCAGCATCTTCAACATCCTCGTCACCCTCGGGCTCTCCGCACTGATTATTCCGCTACGGGTTTCGCGGCAATTGGTGCGCCTGGATATTCCACTGATGATCGGCGCCAGCCTGCTGGTGTCCGTACTGGCGTGGAATGAAGAACTGACTCGGGTCGACGGCGCGATCCTGCTGACAGCGCTGGCGCTGTATCTGGGCTTGCTACTGCGTCAGTCACGGCACTCGTCCCGTCCGCCATCGGGGGCTCATGAAGCGCCGCAGGCACCGTGGTTCAGCAGTCTGCTGATGATTGTCGCCGGCTTGGCAATGCTGGTGTTCGCCGGGCACTTGCTGCTCGGCGCCGCGGTGGCAGTCGCGACCGACCTGGGGTTGTCGGAGCGGATCATCGGCCTGACCATCGTCGCCGTCAGCACCTCCCTGCCGGAACTGGCCACTTCGTTGATCGCCGCGCTGCGCGGTCAGCGGGACATCGCGGTGGGCAACGTGATCGGCAGCAACCTGTTCAACCTCTTGGGCGTGCTCGGGCTGACCGCGTTGATCGCGCCGTCACCACTGTCGGTCTCGCCCAACGCGCTGGATTTCGATTTGCCGGTGATGCTCGGAGTCGCGGTGCTGTGCCTGCCGGTGTTCTATTCCGGCTACCGGGTGACCCGCGCCGAAGGCCTGCTGTTTTTGGGCTTGTACCTGGCCTATGGGCTGCACGTGGTGTCGTTCACCACGGGCATGCCGCTGGCCGGCAAGCTTGAACACCTGATGCTGTTTTTCGTTCTGCCGGCGCTGGTGGCGTTTTTACTGTTCACCTCGCTTCGCGCCTGGCGTCGCCAACACCACAAGAAGGAATTGCCATGAGCACTGATAAGAAGCCTGGGGTTGAAATCCGCCGCCAAGTGATGGGCGACGCGTTCGTCGACCGCGCCCTGGGCAACGCCACCGAATTCACCCAGCCGCTGCAGGACTTCGTCAATGAGCATGCTTGGGGCGGCGTGTGGAACCGCGAAGGTTTGCCGCTGAAAACCCGCAGCCTGATCACTCTCGCTGCGCTGACCGCGCTGAAGTGCCCGCAAGAATTGAAAGGCCATGTTCGCGGTGCGTTGAACAACGGTTGCACGGTGGAAGAGATTCGCGAAGCGCTACTGCATTGCGCGGTGTATGCCGGTGTGCCGGCGGCGATCGATGCATTTCGGGCGGCGCAGGAAGTGATCGACACCTATCAGAAGCCGGAGTAGGCGACCTGAAGAACGCCGCAAATCCCGAGGTTAGATCCACCCACCCCACTGCAACAAAAAGATCCCGATGTTGGTGGTGACCGCCGCCATCAGTGTAGTAATCACGATGATCGCCGCCGCCAGTTCATGATTGCCATTGGCCTGCCGGGCCATGACGAAACTGGCCGCGGCGGTCGGGCTACCGAAGTACAGAAACAGAATCCCCAACTCCGCCCCACGAAAGCCCCAGAGCCAGGCGCCGAGTGTCGCCAGCACCGGCAGGCCGATCATCTTCACCAGACTTGAACTGAGCGCCATCGTGCCGCTTTTGCGCATTGCCGCCAGCGACAACGTGCCTCCGATGCAGATCAATGCCAATGGCAAGGTGGTTTGCGCCAAATATTGACCGGACCTCTCCAGCCATCCCGGCAAGCCGATCTGGAACCAGGCAAATGGTGCGGCCGCAATCACACTGATGACCAGCGGATTGGCCATCACACTTTTGCAGATGCTCCACGGATCAGACTTGATCACCGGGCTGTAGACCGCCAGCACAATGGTTGAGAGCGTGTTGTAAAACAGGATCACCAGCGCCGCGAGAATCGCCCCAAGGGAAATGCCATAGTCGCCGTACATGCTCGCCGCCAGGGCCAGGCCGATTACCCCGTTATTGCCGCGAAACGCGCCTTGGGTGTAAATGCCCCGATCTTCCCGCGGGCATTTCCAGATCGCCCACCCCCAGGCAATTGCAAAGCACATCAGGGTCGCGACCGAGAAATAGATCAGCAGCGCCGGTTGCAACGCAGCGTGCAGGTCGGCATGCAAGATGCCCAGAAACAGCAACGCCGGCATGGTGACATTGAACACCAGGGCCGACGCTGTATGGATGAAGTTGTCGTTGATCCAGTCGATGCGCTTGAGCAGCACACCCAGAAACAGCATGGCAAACACCGGCGCAGTGATGTTCAGGGTTTCGAGGAAAATAGCCAGCATGCCGGGGGAACCTTGGGTGGGCGTCGTTAGGGGGCTAATGATAAGCCACCGGAGACGTCGGCGTCTGGTAGACCGTCTTCGCGGGCTTGCCCGCGAAGACGTCCTGATAAACGCCAAATTAACCTCGGGTTACTTACCGATAGAAATCTTCGGCGCCCAAGTCAGCCATTCATCTTCAAACTTGTCGAACAGCGGGAACGTTTGCTCAGGCCGCGCCGGGACACCCATGCGGTCGCCATCCGGTGTGGCAAAGGCGATACCGCCCTGGATCAGCGTCTCCAGCGATTCGGTGCGTATGGTTGCGCCTTTGAACAAGCCGTAGTCAAAACCAAAACCACTGGTGTTCCAGAACCGCGTGCCACTGCGTACCAATGGCGCGTATTTCGGCTCGATCAGGATGTGCACCAACACTCGATCCGCCGTCTGGCCCAGTTCATAGCCGGTCACTTTGCCCACCGTGATTTCGCGATAGGTGACGGGCACACCGGTCTTCAGCGAACCTCGACGAGCAGCACTCAATACCAGGCTCAAACCGGCCTCTTCCTTGGCGGTTTCCGGGGGATTGGTCAGGGCTACGAAGTCCTTTTGCGGACCGAGGTTCTTCGGCGCCGGTTGCACTTCGATGTACTGTCCTGTCACCAGTGTCTCAAGGTTGGACGTCTTGATCAGACCCAATTCAGGTTTGACCACCCAGAACTGACTGCCTACCCGAGCGATACGCTCCGGCACCTCAGTGATCCGCGCGGTCAGCAGCACTGATTGCAGGTCGTCACTGAGGTCAACGTCTTCGACCTTGCCGACGTCGAGGCCTTTGAACCGGATCGGCGTGCCCGTGCGCAGACCATCGGCGCGATCGACCTTGATGGTCACCACGGCGCCTTTCTGGTTTGCCTCTTCATGACTGGCGAACAGACGGAAACGTGGAATGCGCTTCCGCAACGGCGCTTTGGCTTCTGGGGTTTCGAAAGCAATGCCGCCAGCCATCAGGCTTTGCAACGACTCACTTTTGACCTGGATGCCACCGGTCAGCCCACCTGTCAGCGTAATACCGCTGGCATTCCAGAAGCGCGTCGAGGCGTTGACCAGCCCCTCGTACTCCTTCTCGATGTGCACACCGATCACCAGCTGTTTTTTAGTGCGAGAGAACTGGTAGCTCTGCACCGAACCCACCTTGACCTGCTTGTAGAGAATCGGACTGCCGACTTCCAGTGAGCCTAGGTTTTCGGTGAACAGCACCAGATGCAGGCCCGGCGAACGCAGATCCAGCGGCGGCGCCTTGGCCCGCGCTTCGAACTCGCGCTGCGGTGCGCCCCCCTTGTCGCCAGGGCGCACGGCGATGTAGTTACCTTTGACCAATGCTTCCAGACCGGTGATACCAGCCAGCGAAATCGATGGTTTGACCACCCAGAACTGCGTGCCGGTGACCAGGTAATCCTCAGCCAATGGGTCGAGCGTCAGCTCGGCGGTTGCACTGGAGAGGTCCGGGTCAATCTTGAGCGCCTTCAGATTGCCGACCTGAATGCCTTTGTACATCACCGGTGTACGACCGGCCTGCAGGCCTTCGAAATCGCTGAGTTTGACCTTGACCCGAATACCGGCGGCGGCTGCATCGAAGTCTTCATAGAGACGGAACGGCAGGCTCGGGTCGGTGGGCGGGCTGTCCTTGCGGTTTTCCGGTGTAGCAAACGCAATACCACCAGCGACGATGCTGGCGAGGGACTCGCTACGCACTTTCACACCGGACAGGTTGGCATCGATGCTGATGCCGCTGGCATTCCAGAAACGCGTGTGTTTGCGTACCAGACTGGCATAGGTCGGTTCGATGAAGACTTTGAGTTCAACGGTGTTCTGGTCCGCGGACAGCAAATAGCTTTTGATCTGACCGACCTGGATCTGCTTGTAGAACACCGGGCTGCCGCGATTCAGCGAACCAAGACGATCAGCCTTGATGGTCAGGTGCAGACCAGGCTTGGCGTCCGACAGCGGCGGCTCTTCGGCCAGGGCCTTGAACTTGCGGGTCGGCTCGCCCTCTCCCGGGCTGACAGCCACATAGTTACCCGAGACCAGCGTCTCCAGGCCCGTGATACCGGCCAGGGTTACGCTCGGCTTGACCAGCCAGAAACGCGTGCTGGTTCTGAGGTATTGCTCCACGTCCTTATTCATCTCGATGGTGGCGATCACGCCTTTAGCGCTGCCTTCGTCATCGAGTGTGAGGGCTTTCACCTTACCGACCGACATACCTTTGTAAACGACTTCGGTCTTGTTGGCCTGAATACCTTCGCCGCTTTCGAAGCGCACATGGATCTCAATGCCTGTCTCGCTATAGGCACGCCAGGCGAGCCAACCACCAATGAGCAAGGCGATAAGAGGCAATACCCAGATGGCAGACCAGTTAGAGGCCGGTCGGGTTTTCGCTGTAGGCAAATCAGTCATGGTCGTCGTCCGACTCCGTGTTATCCCAAATCAGTCGGGGATCGAAAGTTACTGCGGCAAGCATCGTCAGAATCACCACACTGGCGAAGGCGATGGCGCCAAGATTGGCTTCGACGCTGGCAAGCCGTCCGAAATTCACAACCGCCACCAGGATGGCGATCACAAAAATATCGAGCATCGACCAGCGGCCGATGAACTCGATAAAGCGGTACATCCATATACGTTGGCGTGCGGAAAGTGGCTGGCGGCGCTGCACCGAAAACAGCAGCAACCCGATGCCCACGAGTTTGAACGTAGGAACCAGAATACTGGCGATAAAAACCACAGCCGCGATGGGAATCATGCCGTGCTGAACCAGTTGGATCACGCCGGACATGATGGTGCTCGGATCGCCCTGCCCCAGGGAACTGACGGTCATGATCGGCAGCACATTGGCCGGGATATAAATAATCGCAGCAGTGACCAGCAGCGCCCAGGTACGCATCAGGCTGTTCGGTCGGCGCGCATGAACCAACGCACCACAGCGGGTGCAGACCTGCTCGTCAGTGCCAGCTTCCTGCTTGTTCAACTCGTGGCATTCGGCACAAATCAGAATGCCCGCATCAATCGCCCGCATGGGCATCTTCTCCTGATAATGCCTGCCAGATCTGGTGCGGCGACATCACCACTTCCAGCCAGACCTGGACCAACAACAAACTGATAAAGCACGCCAAACCAAGACCTACGGTAATCGCCGCCATATCGGCCAATTTGACGATCGCGACCAGCACGCCCATGAGGTAAACCTCAAGCATCCCCCAATCCCGAAGATGGTGATAAATGCGGTAGAGCAGCAAACCGTAACTGCGTCCGATATTGAATCGGATACTCAGCAGCACCACCAATTGGCAGAGCAGCTTGAGCAGCGGAATCCCCATGCTGCAGAGAAATACGACTGCTGCTACGCCCTGCATACCGGTATCGAACAAACCGACAACACCGCTCCAGACAGTGTCATTCGATGACTGCCCGAGTAGATGGAGCTGCATGATGGGTAAAAAGTTCGCGGGGATATACAACAACAGTGCGGCAATGACCAAGGCGAGACTGCGCTGCACGACATTGTGCCGATGGGCATACAGCTCATAACCGCAGCGTGGACAAATGGCCTTCTCACCATGGGCGAGTTCAGGCTTGCGCATCAGCAAGTCGCACTCATGACACGCCACCAAACCGTCCAGTGGTAAATCTGACAGCCCAGGGGCGTCAACCGGATCTGGCATAAAGGCTCTGGCTCCAAAAAAGTTGGACCTATTCTAGTGCCCTGACTCAAAAATAACTGTGCAATTTTGTGTTGCCAGAGAAGTAGACTTTTTTCTGCGGGCAAAACAAAACCCCTACCTGCATACGCAGATAGGGGTTTCGGAATTTAATCTTGACGATGACCTACTCTCAC
>NZ_JBGLZF010000022.1:0-99766 GCF_047304405.1 Pseudomonas sp. Pseusp11 | reverse complement strand
AAAAAAAAACCACCTCTATGTGTCCTTGGGCCGCCTCTTGTTTTTTTTTTTTTTTTTTTTAAAAAAAAAAACAAAAAATTCTGTGGGGCCCCCCCCAGCTCCTACAGGTCCGCAACTAATTTCAATAATTTGGTTTTTTACGGGCAATAAGAAGTTGTCGGATTCCCGTTTAAGGAAACCGTTCTGGAAGGACTTTAAAGTGCCTTCAGATCAACTGAAAATGCATGCCCCGATAGACAGGCCGAGCATCAGGCTCGCCTGCTGGAAGAGGCGCGCGATGCGCCGACTTTGTGGGTCCTGACTGTCGTCGAAGCTCCAGCGTTGCTGAAGCCGGCCGGTCGTCGGGCAGACACGCCAGTTGGCACGAGGGCGCACCTTGGCGTGGGTAGAAGGGGCGGAGAACGGGGCGCAGAGCCGAGTCGTCGGCAGACGCTCACGGCAGGGCTTGACCCGCATCGTCGATGCAAAGGCGCGCACGCCCGGCATTACAGTGGTTTTGAAGTTCATAACATGCCTCTGGGCCGGAATGATTCCGGTGAGGCAAGTTACGGTGGAGCCTCAAGCTCTAGCGCAGCTCACCCGACCGAAAAGTCGAGGCCCGTCATTGTCTGGGTTATGTGCCAGATCCTGCGTGTGAGCAGTCATCCGACAGCGACTAGATACTGTGTCCATTGAATTCTTTTGTGAGTTGAAAAAAAGCCGTTGTTATCGGCCGGCGCAATTTACTCAGGCAGGTTGGCAAAGTCAATCGCCGATAGCCGGTTAAGGTTGTGTTGAAGGGGGGAAGTTGGAAAGTGTTCAGGTCAATGACAGTTAATTGTCATTTTGAATGATCGTTAAATGGGAAATTAAACATATAGTGTGAACGCCACGTAGCAGACCGTATGAGGTCATGCTGGCGATATCCTCCAGCCTGATCGATTATCGCATCCAGGGTTGGCTTGAATGAGTGGAGGGCAGGTGAGCGTCGATATCGAATGCGTGGTAGTCGGGGCTGGCGTGGTCGGGCTGGCGGTGGCCAGAGCCTTGGCCCGGACCGGACGAGAAGTGATCTTGGTCGAGGCGGGCGAGGGGATTGGCGTGGGCATCAGCTCGCGCAATTCGGAAGTGATCCACGCCGGGATCTATTACCCGAGCGGCAGTCTCAAGGCGCAATTGTGCGTGGAGGGCAAGCAACGCCTGTATACCTTCTGCGATGAGCGCGGTGTCGATTACCGGCGCCTCGGCAAGCTGATCGTGGCCACCGATGACCGTCAGCGCCATGCCTTGCAGGCGTTGCTGGAGCAAGGCCGGCGCAACGGTGTCGATGACCTGCAATTACTGGATGCCGGTCAGGCACGGGCGCTTGAGCCGGCGTTGTTTTGTATTGCAGCGCTTTGGTCACCGTCCACCGGGATTGTCGATTCCCACGCCTTGATGCTGGCGCTTCAGGCCGATGCCGAAGCCTGGGGCACCTCGATGGCCTTTCATACGCCGTTTACATCGGCCCGTTGTACCGAGCAGGGTTTCGAGCTGCACATGGGTGGGGCTCAGCCGATGACCTTGAGTTGTCGTGAACTGATCAACTGCGCCGGACTGTCTGCGCCAGAGGTGGCGAGCCGGATCGAAGGTTTGCCGGCGCGGCACGTGCCCAAGGCCTGGTTGTGCAAGGGCAGCTACTTCAGTTTCAGTGGCCAGGCGCCGTTCCGGCATCTGGTTTATCCAGCACCGGAAAGCGCCGGGCTGGGCGTGCACATGACCTTGGACCTGGGCGGTCAGGCCCGTTTCGGGCCGGATGTCGAATGGGTCGAGCAGATCGATTATCGCGTCGACCCCCATCGTGGCGAAGGCTTCTATCAGGCGATCCGGCGCTACTGGCCGGCGTTGCCCGATGGCAGTCTGCAACCAGCCTACAGTGGTATTCGCCCGAAAATCAGCGGGCCGACCGAGCCGGCCGCCGACTTCATCATCAGCGGCCCGGACGTCCACGGCGTACCGGGCTTGGTCAACTTGTTCGGCATAGAATCGCCGGGGTTGACCAGTTGCCTGACATTGGCCGAACGGGTGGTGCAGCGTTTAATTCGCGACGAGATTCTTTAGGTTGCGGCATGACCGATAATCAGCGTTTACGATACTGCCCGCCGTGAGGGCTATTCTTGGCAATGCGCCCATCGCTATGGGAGATCTCTGATGATCAACGTACGCACTGCCCGCATGCTCGCCGATTACAAGCGCTGGGCCGATCAGCGACTCTTCGACAGCCTCATGGCGCTGCCACCTGAGGAACTCAATCGCAAACGGGTATCGGTGTTCAATAACATGATCGGCGCCTTGAACCACACCTATGTGATGGATTGCATCTGGCAAGCTCATCTGGAGGGCCGGGGGCACGACTTCAAAACCTCCCATGGCCTGCTCCATACCGAGCTCGCCGAGTTGCGAATGGCGCAACAGGAGATTGATCAATGGTTCTGTGGCTGGAGCTCGGCCCAGACCGAGGAGTCGCTGGATAAACCCATCGAATTCACCTCCATGTCGGGGGAAAGCGGGGTCATGAGTGCTGGCGCCATGCTATTGCATGTGGTCAACCACGCCAGCTATCACCGGGGCTGGGTGATCCAGATGTACTTCGACATTCCGGCCATACCGCCGATCACCGACCTGTCAGAGTTTGTGCGCGAGGTTCCGGGGTATTGAATCGAGCCCAGGCCCGATAACAGCATAAATCCGCTGTGGGAAGTGGCCCTGTGGCGAGGGGGCTTGCCCCCGTTTGAGTGCGCAGCACTCACAAGATCTTTGGGATATCAGAGATTCTGGGGCCGCTTTGCAGCCCAACGGGAGCTAGCTCCCTCGCCACAGGGCTGCTCCCACATTGATCTTCTTTGTTATGGAGATTGGGTCAAGCCTGGGGAATCAGGCTCTGCTGGCAGTCGATCATCAACTGCGCGCCACCCAGTTCGCTGTCGCCCACTTCCAGCGTAAATCCGTGCAGGCTGATGATCGCCGCGACGATCGACAACCCCAGCCCGAATCCGCTTTGCGGGTTGCCGCCTTCGGCGCGATAGAAACGCTGAAACACCGCCTCGCGCTCGGCCGGCGCAATCCCGGGGCCGGAGTCGAGCACTTCAATGCGTGTGTGCCCCGCGTCATTCACCCCACGCAAAATCACCTGGCCACCCGGCGGGGTGAATTTGATCGAGTTGCTCAGCAAATTCGCCACGGCTTCAAACAGCAGAGCACGGTCGCCGTTGAGCCCGGGCAAGGATTCGGGCATTTGCAGTTCAAAGGTCAGTTCGCCTTCTTCCGCCAGCGGCAGATAAAAGTCATGCAACTCTCGCAGCAACGGCACCGGGTCCAGTTGCACGAAACCCGAACGGCGCTGGCGATCTTCCAGCTCGGAAATCCGCAGCAAACCACGAAAACGCGCCATCAAGGTATCCGCCTCGCCGAGCACCGAATCCAGTTGCACCGCCAGCGTCGATCCTTCATCGGCCTGCTGCTGAATCCGGTACAGCTGCGCCCGCAGGCGTGTGAGCGGCGTGCGCAGGTCATGGGCGATGTTGTCGCACACGCCCTTGACCTCGTGCATCAAGCGCTCGATGCGTTCGAGCATGGCGTTGACGATGGCGGCGAGCATGTCCAGTTCGTCACGGCGATCGGACAGCGGCAGGCGCCGGGTCAGGTCGCCGGCGACGATGGCTTCGGCGCTGGCCTGGATCGCCCGGATCCGCCGCAGCGGGCGCCGTCTCAATAAATGCCAGCCGGCGATGCCCGGCAGAATCGTCAGCGATACGCCCCACAACAGCGCGTGCAGGATGATCCGGGTCACGGCAAACAACGAACCGTTGTCCCGCACCAGCACCAGCCAGCGGCCGTCCAGGGTTCGGGTCGCGACGGCGTCGCAGCTGTCGGCGGGCAGGGTCGGGTCGTCGGATTCGACGCAGTCACCGAGCATATGAATCTTACCGTCCAGCGGCAGGCCTTCGGGGATCTGGCGCAAGGCACCGCTGAGATAACGCTGCTGGCCATCGAACAGGCCATAGGCATCGATGCCGCGAATGTCGAAGGTCATGCTGGCGGCGAGGGCATCCACCAGTTGCTCGCCCTGGAAGCGTGAAAACAGATGCTGACGTTGCATCAGCGAGTGTTTGGCGAGGGTATCGAGGTAGCTGGACACCTCGTAATACATGACCCCCATGAGAATCGCGCTCCAGGCCACGAACAGCGAACTGTAAAGGGCCAGCAAGCGGCTGCTGGAGGAACGCCAGCCTTTAGATGGGTTCAGCAATGACATAACCCGAGCCTCGCACGGTCCGAATCAGTGGGACTTTGCCTGGCGGGTCGATTTTCTTGCGCAGACGGCCGATGTGCACGTCGATCAGGTTGGTGCCGGGGTCGAAGTGATAACCCCAGACTTCTTCGAAAATCATCATCCGCGACAGAATCTGCCCGGTGTTGCGCATCAGAAATTCCAGCAACTTGTACTCGGTGGGCAACAGCGTCAGCAACTGGCTGTCGCGGCTGGCCTCGTGGCTGATCAGGTTCAGCTCAAGATCGGCCACGCGCAACGTGGTGGCTTGGGCGGTCACGGTGTTCTGCCGGCGCAGCAAGACTTCGACCCGGGCGGCCATTTCATCGGTGGCGAACGGTTTGGTCAGGTAATCGTCGCCGCCGGCGCGCAAGCCACGCACGCGTTCATCGACGTCGGAGAGGGCGCTGATCATCAGGATCGGCGTGGCCACGCCCATGGTGCGCAAGGTGGTGACAATCGCCAGGCCATCGAGCTCCGGCAGCATGCGATCGAGGGTGATCAGGTCGTAGTCGCCACTGACGGCGCGCTCCAGGCCTTCGCGGCCATTGTCGACCCAATCCACCTCAAGGCCGTGGCTGCTCAGTTCGGCGACGATTTCCCGGGCGGTCACGGCGTCGTCTTCGATGGTCAAGATGCGGGTCATAGGGCTTGCCTGATAATCGGTTCAATACGAAGTTGAGGCATTTTGCCAAGAATTACATGCGGCTGATTAAATTAACTTTCATGTGGTCTCGTGAGGCTGGTCGCAACATTGATATCATCCAGCCATGACTCTAAAGGGAAGCTGCACTGTGCGCACTTTAATGGTTCGTGGCTGGATGCCAATATTTGTGCTGTTGTTGTGCCTGTTCGGTGCATCCGCCTGGGCTGCCAATACGCCGTGTTCGGGGAAGAAGGGCGGTATCGATCGTTGCGACGGTGATCTGTTCCTGTGCAATGACGGTTCCATCAGCGGTTCGAAGAAAAGCTGTTCGGCGATGTTTGGCACTAAAAGCCAGGCGCGGCCGCAGACGCTGTTGCAGGAAACCGACGGCTGCGCCTGTGGCACCGGTACGTTTTGCACCGGGCCAAGAGGTGGGGTGTATTGCCTCACGCCCAGCGGCAACAAGAGTTACAAGCGCAAGTAATTCGTTTGCAGCCAAAAAACGCTTAGCGCAATGCTTAGCGACGATGTGGGATAGGACGCAGGTGCTTTCACTGGCCTGGATCAATATTTCCTTCAGCGATATCTCCTAGCATCAAAGATCCAGCCCCATCCCGCGGTATCAACTACAGTGCTTTGACGCGCAGCTGATGCGCTGTCGAAGTACCAGTGCAGACCTTCTCGTTGTTATTAGTCAGGTGGCCCGCAAGGTGTAGTGCAGCATGGAGCTGAAGAATCTCACCTGAACCTTTCACGGATGAACAATCGCAATGCAACGCATAAACCGAACCTTCGATATCCAGCCGCTGGTGCGGGCGGATATGACTGTGCGCATCAATGGCCAGACCGTCAGCGCCGCCATCGGCGAAACCGTCCTGACGGTCATTCAATCACTGGGCATTCGCCAGGTGGCCCGAAACGATCACGATCAAATCAGCGGTGCCTATTGCGGCATGGGCGTGTGCCAATGCTGCCTGGTGAAAATCGATGGCCGGCACAAACGGCGCGCCTGCCAGACAATCGTGCGTGAGGGCATGAGCATCGAAACCCGGGTCAACCGTATCGCCGGGCAGGAGGTTTTATGAGCCTGCAACCGGTGATCGTCGGCGGCGGGCCGGCGGGCATGGCCGCGGCCATCGAACTGGCGCGCCATGGTGTGCGTTGTACCTTGCTCGAAGAGGCTTCGCGTCTTGGCGGGGTGGTCTATCGCGGCCCCTTGCGCGATAACGTGCAACTGGATTACCTGGGGCCACGCTATTCGGAAGTGCTGGCCAAACTGCATGGAGAATTCCACGAGCAGTCGGGCCTGATCGACGTGCGCTTGAACCACCGCGTGGTCGGCGCCGAAGGTACCCGGGCGTTGGTGGTGCTGGACGTCAATGAGCATTTGCAGGAGGTCCAATACCCGCAGCTGCTGTTGGCTGCCGGTTGCCATGAGCGCAGCGTACCGTTCCCCGGCTGGACCTTGCCTGGGGTGATTCTGCTGGGTGGTTTGCAACTGCAAATCAAGAGCGGCGTCGTTCAACCCCAAGGGCCGGTGGTGATTACTGGTACCGGTCCGCTGTTGCCGCTGGTGGCCTGCCAGCTACACGCTTCGGGGGTGAGCGTCGCTGGGGTCTACGAGGCGTGTGCGTTCGGCAAGATCGCCCGGGAAAGCCTCGCACTATTGAATAAACCGCAGTTGTTCCTCGACGGTTTGAGCATGCTCGCGTACCTGAAACTGCACGGCATTCCCATGCACTATGGCTGGGGCGTGGTCGAGGCTCAAGGCGAGGAAGAGTTGAAATCAGTGACCGTTGCGCCGTACTCCAGCACCTGGGAGCCAGACCTGAGCCGCGCCGAACGGATTGCCGCGCAGACCCTGGCGGTCGGCTATGGCTTCATTCCACGCACCCAACTCAGCCAGCAAATGGGCCTGGACCACGGCTACAGCGATGACGGCTACCTGCGGGCCAGCGCCAATGTCTGGCAGCAAAGCAGCGAACCCCATGTGCATCTGGCCGGTGACATGGGCGGAATTCGCGGTGGCGAGGCGGCCATGCTCGCTGGACGAATCGCTGCAGTGTCGATCCTGCTGCAACGTGACGTGCTGGACGCAGAGCTGGCGCGGGTCAGGCGTGACCGCTACCTGTCGAAACTCAAGTCGATCGTGCGCTTTCGCGCCGCCGTCGACCGTTACACCGCACGCGGTGCCGGGCAGACCGCATTGCCGGTCGCCGACACGGTGATTTGCCGCTGTGAGCACGCGACCCGCGCCGATATCGATCGGGCGCTGGAGCAGGGTGTGCAAGACCTGGCCAGCCTGAAAATGCGCACCCGCGTGAGCATGGGCGACTGTCAGGGGCGGATGTGCGTCGGTTATTGCACCGACCGTTTGCGCGAAGCCACCGGGCGGCAAGATGTGGGCTGGTTGCGACCGCGCTTTCCCGTCGACCCGATTCCTTTTTCAGCATTCCAGTCTGTAGGCACGGAGGCTGCAAGCCATGAGTAAGTTCTACGACGTGATCATCGCCGGCGGCGGTGTGATCGGGGCGTCCTGCGCCTATCAGTTATCCAAGCGCAAACACCTGAAAATCGCGCTGATCGATGCCAAGCGTCCCGGTAATGCGACCCGCGCTTCCGCCGGTGGCTTGTGGGCGATCGGTGAGTCGGTGGGCCTGGGCTGCGGGGTGATTTTCTTCCGCATGATGTCGGCCAATCGCAAGCGCGAAGCCCAGGGCGCGGCGGTGGCGGTGGACTCCAGCACGCCGCATATCCTGCCGCAGTCGTTCTTCGATTTCGCCTTGCAGTCCAACGCGATGTACCCGGATTTGCACCGGGAGTTGCAGGACAATCACGGGATGGATTTCAAGTTCGAGAAGACCGGCTTGAAATTCGTGATCTACGACGATGAAGACCGGCTCTACGCCGAGCACATCGTGGCGTGCATTCCGCACCTGGCGGATCAGGTGCGCTGGCTCGATCAAGCGGCACTGCGCGAAGTCGAGCCAAGTGTCAGCCATGAGGCGAGGGGGGCGCTGGAGTTTCTCTGCGACCATCAGGTCAGCCCTTTCCGCCTGGCCGATGCCTACACCGAAGGCGCGCGGCAAAACGGTGTGGACCTGTATTTCAACACCAACGTCACCGGGGTGCTGCACCACGGCTCGCAGGTCACTGGCGTGCAGACCTCCGAGGCCGGCGTGTTCCGTTGCGATACGCTGATCAACGCTGCTGGTGCCTGGGCCGCCGATCTCAGCGAGCAGGCCACCGGCATTCGCATTCCGGTGAAACCGGTGAAGGGCCAGATCCTGCTGACCGAGCGTATGCCGAAGATCCTGCGCGGTTGCCTGACCACCAGCGACTGTTACGTGGCGCAGAAAGACAATGGCGAAATCCTGATCGGCAGCACCACCGAAGACAAAGGATTTGACGTGACTACCACCTACCCGGAAATCCGCGGTCTGGTGCAAGGCGCGGTGCGCTGCATTCCGGCGCTCGCCGACATCAGCCTGAAACGTTGCTGGGCCGGGTTACGTCCTGGTTCGCCGGACGAACTGCCGATTCTCGGGCCGATGAAAGGCGTGCAGGGTTACCTCAATGCCTGCGGACATTTCCGCACCGGCATCCTGACCTCGGCGATTACCGGCGTGTTGCTGGACAAACTGGTGAATAACGAGCCGTTGCCGCTGGATATCACACCGTTTCTGGCGGATCGGTTTGAGGTGGCGCCGGGGGGCGTATCGAAAGAAGCGCACATGGCTTGACCTCAACCTCGCCACAGACGCACGAGCGCTGTGGTGAGGGCGCTTGTGCCGTCATTCTTTAACGCGCATGAACTCTTCCGCCCAACGAATGTAATCCTCAGGCTGCGTATAGGTATGCGTCAGTTCGGTGGCGTTCAGGTCGGAGGCCTGGGTGAAAATCTGGCGTTGTTCGCGCAGGCTGTCATAAGTGGCCTTGATCGCTGCGAAGTAGGCGCCATGGCCGTCGATGGTGACGCGCACGCCCAATTCGGCCAGGCGTTTGTCGTCGCGCAGCAACGGGTTGCCGTAGGTGACCAGCATCAGCGGTACGCTCAGGTGTTCGGCGATCTGTTCCAGATGATCGAAGTCCTGCACGCCCACCATGCAAATCCCGTCGGCCCCGGCCTGTTGGTAATGCTGGGTGCGGCTGATGATTTCCTGGACCGGCAGGATCCCGGCGTTGGTGCGGGCGATGATCGCCATTTCCGAGTCGACCCGGGCTTCCAGCGCCGCGCGGATCTTGCCGACACCTTCGGCGACCGTGATCAGGTCGGTGGACTTGCGGCCGAATTGTGCCGGTAGCAGGGTGTCTTCGATGGTCAGGGCGGCCACGCCGGCGCGTTCGAGTTCGACGATGGTGCGCATGACATTGAGCGCGTTGCCGTAGCCGTGGTCGGCGTCGGCAATGACCGGCAACTGCGCCACTCGGCCGATGCGGGTGGCCTGTTCGGCGAACTCACTGAGGGTGATCAACGCAAAATCGGGAGCGCCCAATACCTGCAACGACGCAACCGAACCACCCAGGATGCCCACCTCAAAACCCAGGTCGGCGGCGATGCGTGCCGACATCGGATCGAAGACCGAGGCCGTGTGGTAGCAGGTGTTGGATGCGAGCAGTTGGCGGAAATTACGGCGCAAATCTTGATGGGAAAGCCTGGACATACGAGTTCCACCATATAAAGGAATGGAAGGGCTTGAGCAAAAGTGTCAACGCCGAAGGAACAAAAGGCTATCACGCGGGCGGGTAAAGGATGATGACGAATTTTTTTGGCAAGGGCACATCATCTGGATTGACACCAATGCTGGTCTTCACGCGATCCTTTGTAGCAGCTGCCGAAGGCTGCGTTCGAGTGCGAAGCGCTCGCCATCAGATCAGAAGTCATGCGCAAATCAGCGATCAGTCTGAAAGACCGAATGGGCAGGTGTTACGACTGCTACGCAGGCTTCGCCAGCGGCTACAGCTCACGCCGCTACCGCTTGCTGCTGTTGCTTGCGCAGCGGCACGGCGCGTACCGAGCTGCCGGGCTGCAATTGCAGGCGTTTGGCGGTGAGGCGGTCGACCATCAGGCTATTGCCCACCAGCCGTGCCCGGGCGGTGGTGATGCGGCAGCTTTCCAGGCGACGGTTGTGGATCAGCCATACCGGGGCCTGGTCGTCGGGCGTGCCGATGGCCAGCATCAATGATTGGCTGTCGCGCACCGCGCGGATTCTCGACACCGGAGCTTCGATCACCGGGCCTGCGTCGAAGATGTCGATGTAACCCTTATGGGCAAACCCCTCGGCGGTGAGGATCTTCAGCGCCGGTTCGGTGTTGGGGTGAGGCTTGCCGATCACCGCCTGGGCCTGTTCGGTGAGCAGGCAGGTGTAGAGCGGCTGGCGCGGCATCAGTTCGGCGATGAACGCTTTGCTGCCCAGCCCCGACAAGTGGTCGGCATGGCTGAAATCCATCTTGAAGAAGTGCCGGCCCAGGCTGTCCCAGAACGGTGAGCAGCCATGTTCGTCGGCACTGCCGCGCAGTTCGGCGATGAGCTTGTCGCCGAACAGTTGGGGGAATTCGGCAACGAACAGCAGACGCCCCAGCGACAGCAATCGACCGTTACTGCCATAGCGTTGATCGTGTCGCAGAAACAGTGAGCAGATTTCCGATTGCCCGGTCATTTCGTTGTTGAGGAACAACGTGGGGATCTGGCGCTGAATGCCCAGGTCCGGCGATGAACTGACCGTGAGCCCGACCCGGTAGTTGTACCAGGGCTCCCGCAGACCGACGGCCCCGACCAAGGCACTGACGCCGACCACTTGCTGATCATCGTCTTCGAGCACAAACAGGTAGTCGGCATCCGCGCGCTCGACCTGTCCGGCGAAAGTCCGCTGGGCCCAGCGCACCCGGTGGGTCAGGCGCTCTTCGTTGGCCGGCAGGGTAGTGAACCCGGGGCCGGCCCGTTGTACCAAATCCAGTAAAGCGGGCAGGTCGGTCATTTGAACCGGGCGCAAAATCATGATGCAGCTCCTTCTTCGCGCCTGCTCGGGCGCTGTCGTTGGGCTCGGGGCCGGTTGCCGCTCACAGGGCGATCAGCCGGATCGCACTGGCGTCGGTCACGTTCAAGGCCGCGCACATCTCGGCGCTCAAGGCGATAGGTTGCCCGGCGCAGTAGTCCAGTTCGGCGACGATGGCGCGGTAGCCCTTCAACGAATCGTTGCTCACCAGGTAACTGCCACGGGCGTCGATGGGCGAGCCCGTTTGCACCGTACCGGCCTGGCTCTGGGCGATGGAACGAATGCTTGAGGTGCGGGCGTACAGCGTCGGACCGCCGTCGAACAGGTCGATGTAGCTGTTGGTCTCGAAGCCTTCGCGCTCCAGAATGTCGAAGGCCTCCTGGCCATCGGGGTGGATCCGGCCGATGCAGTCTTGTGCAGCCTGCGACAGCATCGGCACGTAGATCGGGTATTGCGGCATCAATTCGGCGAGGAATGTCCGGCTCTGCAGGCCGCAAAGCCGCTCGGCCTCGACATAAGGCAAATCGAAGAAATGCTTGCCCAGCGCATCCCAGAACGGCGATTGCCCCTGTTCGTCGCTGTAACCGACGATCTCGGTGATCACCGCTTCGGCAAAACGTGCCGGGTGGGCGGCGATGAACAGCAGCCGCGCCCGGGACAGCAACTCGGAAAATGGCGTGTGCTCCAGCGCCGAGTCGATATGGAAACCGCGCAACAAGGAATGACCGCTGAGGTCTTGGCACAACGACAACGCCGGCACCCCATGCTCGATGTTCAGCTCCCGTGAGGCGCTGGTGAAATGGCGGTTGCGCAAACTGTAGAACGGCTCGCCGAACCCGGCGGTGGCGAGCACTTCCGAGCAGCCGACCAGACGGCGAGTCGTCAGGTTTTCCAGCACGAAGAAATAGTTCTCCGGACCTTGGCCCTGGACGTCTTTTTCGAACGAAGCACAGGAATCGAGAATTTTCTCCCTCAGGCGTTCGGTGTCGTCCGGCAAGGACGTGACCCCCACCAGACTGTCGCGCGCCAGCTGCTGCAACTGGGGCAGGTCGGTTAACTCGACTGGACGTAAGACCAGCATGGACATACTCCTGTATCAAAAGGTTCGGCGGCTTGCACCGAACCTGACTATCACTGTCGGTTTCCACGCGTTAAATCGGCGGACGCCTGAAATCGTGTCAGACGCTGCTCTTTTTCTTGTCAGCCATTGCTTGGGTCGGGCAGTGCCGTGCTGGTACCCAGTTTGTTGAGGAAGAACAGATAGACCAGGCCCAGGGCAATCCAGATCAGGCCGAGTTTCTGTGCATCGACGCCCATGTTGTACATGATGGCCGCGACGATGATGAAGCCGATGACCGGGCAGATCAGGTGACGGATCACCTGGCCGGACTTCTGCCGACGCCAGTAGTAGTTGATCACGGTCAGGTGCAGCAGCATGAAGCCGCTCAGGGCGCCGAAGTTCACCAGGGAGGTGAGGGTGTCCACCGAGTTGATGAACAGGTAGCAGATCACCAGCGACAGCACCGCCACCAGATAAATGCTCAAGTACGGCGTGTTGTGTTTCGGATGCACCTTGGCCAGCACTTTCGGCAGTTTGCCGTCCCGGGCCATGCCGAACAGCAGTCGCGAAACCGCCGCTTGGGAGGTAATGGCGACGGCCACACCCCAGGCCAGCGCGGTGGCCACGGCGGTCAGGGTGGCCAGCCAGCTGCCGGCGGCGATTTCGGCGATTTCATAGAACGCGGTGTCGGCGGACTTGAAGCCCAGGCCGGCGGCCAGGTCGGTGGCGATCCAGGTCTGCACGACGAAGATCACGCCCATCACCAGCAGCGTGATCAGCGCAGCCTTGCCGACGCTGCGGCCCGGATCGCCCTTGATCTCTTCGGCGAGGGTGGAAATGGCATCGAAACCGAGGAACGACAGCACCGCAATCGACACCGCTTGCATCAGCAGGGCGAAGTTGAACGTTGCGGGGTTGTACAACGGCGCCAGGGTCAGCTGACCGTTACCGCCGCCACTGTGCAAGGCATTCCAGGCGTAGAACAGGAAGATCCCCAGCACCACCAGTTGCGCCAGCAGGAAGATGATGTTCATGCGTGCGGTGAAGGTGATGCCCCGCAGGTTGACGAAGGTGGCGCTGACCAGAAAGGCCAGGATGAAGCCGACTTTCGGGATGTCGGGGTACAAATGATTCAGCGCCATCGCTGCGTACACGTAGAGCAACGGCGGAATCAGCAGGTAATCGAGCAGCATCAGCCAGCCGGCGATAAACCCGACATGTTGGTTGAGGCCGCGTTGTGCGTAGGAATACACGGAGCCCGCCACCGGATAGGCCCGGGCCATGCTGCCGTAACTGAGGGCGGTGAACAGCATCGCCACCATGCCGATGATGTAGGCCAGCGGCACCATGCCGGGTGCTTCGGCGTTGACGTAACCATACACGCCGAACGGTGCGATGGGGATCATGAAGATCATCCCGTACACCACCAGGTCGGTCAGTGACAGGCTGCGTTTCAACTCTTGCTTGTAGCCGAATTCTTCAATGTCCATGAAGCCGTTCTCCTTGATATGAAAGCAGCTGCACGCTGCAAGTTTGAAGCTGTTGCTATAGCAGCGGCGCCAGATAGTCGGTCCAGCGACTGACGTCCTCGGGGGTGCGCAGCAGGTCGTTGCGCACCTCGATCAGCACCGAGTCCAGCCCGCGGGCGTCGCCGTGAACCGGTACGGTCATGTCACCCAGCGGATCGACTTTGTACGGCTGATTACCGGCGATTTTCAATGGGTGCCGGCTCAGCCCGTCGATTACTCGCTGGGCGTACTCCCAGGCCTTCCCGTACAACACACCGACTTCCAGCGGTCGTGGCTGGCCGTAATATATCGGCGTGAAACTGTGAATCCCCACCACTCGAACCGGTTTATTTTGCTCCACGCGGGCGTCAATCAAGGTTTGCAGGCGTGCATGAAACGGCTTGAACAGGCAGTGTCGGCGGTATTCACGGGTGGCCTCATCCAGATCGCGATTGCCCGGCACCTGATAAATCTCGCTCTGCAACGGAATGCTGTCTGGCGCGTGGCGCGGGCGGTTGAGGTCGATCAACAGCCGCGAATAGTTGGCCGCCAACAGGGTTGCGCCCAGCGCTTCGGCCAAACCCTCGGCCAGCGCCAGGGCGCCGATATCCCAGGCGATGTGTTCGCGGGCGGCCTCGTCGCTCAGGCCCAGGTCGTTTAACCGGTCCGGGATAAAACGACTGGCGTGTTCACACACCAGAATCAGCGGGTGCTCGGAAGCTTCCCTGCTCAGGGTATAAGCAGGCCGGGTGTAGAGGCCCAGTTCGGCGGATTCAGTACAGGCGCGCATAGTGCTCACAGAGGTCGGCGGGCGAGAGCTGTTCCGTCAGCGTCAGTTCCTCGGTTTTCAGGGCGAAGTAGGTGTCCAGTAACGCGCTCGGCAGGGCTTCGATCAGCGCCTCGCTGTTGCGCAGGCAATCCAGTGCCCGGGACAGCGACGCGGGCAGGGCGACGATGCCGCGGGCCTGGCGTTGCTCTTCGTTGAGGGAGTCAGGGATTTCATCAGTGATCGCGTTCAACGCCAGGCGCTGCTCGATACCCAGGCGCCCGGCGATCAGCAATGCAGCCATGGCCAGGTGCGGTGAGGCGGTGGCGTCCATGGCGCGAAATTCCAGGTTGTACTGCATCGCCACGGATTTGCCGCCCAGGCTGACGGTCGGGCAAATCCGCAGCGCCGCCTCGCGGTTGCGTTGGCCGAGGCAGGCGTAGGAAGCGCTCCAGTGATGGGGCTGCAAGCGTTCATAGGAAATCGGCGTTGGCGCGGTGAACGCACAGAGCGCTGGCAAGTAATGCAGAACGCCGGCAGCCCAATGCTGGCCGAGGGGCGACAGGCCGTTGGCGGTGTCGGCGTCATACATCACCGGTTGGCCGGCCATGTCTTGCAGGCTCACGTGCAAATGCACGCCGTTGCACACGGCATGCTCGGCCGTCTTGGGGGCAAAACTCAGGTTGAGGCCCATTTGCCGGGCGATCTCACGGGTGATCTCGCGCACGTTCACCGCGCGGTCGGCGGCAGCGACACCAAGGGCCGGGCGGCAGGTGATTTCGTACTGGTGCTTGCCGTATTCCGGCAGGAACATTTCCGGCTCGACGCCGCCGGCCCGCAGTGCACTGAGCAGCCAGCCGCCGAACCCGGCGCCCTGGCGCTGGGCTTCCAGAGAGAACGCCAGGTGCTCCGCCGCGCCGCTGTCGAGGTTGAATTCATGTTCGAACGCGGCGTTGATCTGTAAACCCAACTCGTCGCGATAGCGCTCCACTTCGTTGCGCAACAGCGTACGAGGGCAGGCGCCCCACGGACGGCCATCGGTTTCGCGAATGTCGCCGTGAATGAAGTCGAGCGCCGGGGCGTCGGCATCCGGGCCGTTGTTGACGGTCACGCGGCTGCTCAAGTCGGGAATCAGCCGTAAATCCCCATAAGCGCCCCAAGGGTTGCTGGAGGCGATGATGTCTTGCGGGGTCAGGGCGCTATTGGCCGGTACCCAGCCGCAACCGGCCGCTTGATAGGCATCGAGTTCGTCGGTGGGGAAAGAACGGCCGCGTGTCACGCCGATGAGGTCGGTGGTGACAATGGTGGTCATGGGCAGTGGCGACAGGCGTTCGCTCATGGCTGCATCTCCTGCAACCGGCCAAGCACGGTCTGGGTGTCGGTGATCCAGCAGTAGCCCTTGATGGCGTTCAGGCAGGCGTGATGCCGTTGTTCGGTGTAGGTGGCGCAGGCATCTTCGACCAGCGTTACCAGGTAGCCACGGTCGGCGGCGTCGCGCACGGCCATGTCGACGCATTGGTCGGTGACGATGCCGGCGATGATCAGGTGGCGGGTTTCAAGGTTGCGCAGCACGTAGTCGATGCTGGTGGAGTTGAACACCCCGGAAGAGGTCTTGGGCAGCACGATTTCGTTTTCGGTCGGCGTCAGCTCTTCGATGATTTGCGCTTGCGGGCTGCCCTTGGGCAGGTGCATGTCCGAGAGTTTGTGATCCAGAGAACGATCGCGGCCATCGGCGGTGAGGCTTTCAATGAGTGTGTGCAACACGTTTTGCCGGGCGCTGCGAAAGGCATTGAGCAGCCTGCGTTGATTGGGCACCACCTGCGTGCGGGCGCGGGTCAGGAAGTAGTCGGCATCCGGCTCGTTGAGGTGTGGGTCGAACTGCGGTTCGAGCCAGGCACGTTGCATGTCCACCAGCAACAGCGCGGTGTGGTCGGCGGCAAACGGCAAGTCCCGGGGCGAATGGTGGGGGAGCATGAACATCCTTATTTATCCTCCAGCAGGTGAGTGTCGAAGTCGGCTCGCAGGGCATCGATGCCTTCCAGGCGATCGGCCAGATCGGGGCTGCGCAGGGTCAGGCAGGCAATCAGTGCTTCAACCTGGGCCAGCGCCGGCACTATCGAGTCGAAGGCCGACGCCGATTCCACCGGTGCGCTGATGATCAGGTCGGCTATTTCCCGCAGCGGTGATGCATAGATGTCGGTGAACAGCACGACGCGCGCATGTCGGCTCTTCGCGGCATTGGCGACCCGCAGGGCCTGGGACTGATAGCGGCGATAGTCGAACACCAGCAATACGTCCTGACGCTGCACGTCAAACAACCGGTCCGGTAACTGGGCGTTGTCTTCCAGGGCGAAACAGCCGGGTCGCAACAGGCGCAGGTGATTGAGCAAATAGTTGGCGAGGAAACTGCTGAAGCGACCGCCAAAGCAGTGGACCTGGTGGCGGGTGTCGAGCAGCCACTCCACCAGAATCCGCACATCTTCGGGCTGGGTCAGCGCCTGGGTTTCTACCAGTGCCCGATGGCTGTCTGCCAGATAATGGCTCCAGGGGTCATCTTTTTTGAGTTGGGCGCGGGGCTGCAACAGGGTGCTGGGGGAGCGCAGGCGGTGATCCATGTCACTGAGCAAGGCTTCCTGAAAATCGGCGTAACCGCTGAAACCAAGTTTTTTTACCAGCCGCACGATGGTCGGATCGCTGACACCGGCATGTTCGGCCAAGCGTGACATCGGGCCCAGTCCGTTACGCGGGTACTGGTCCAGCAAGGCACGTATGACTTTGCGTTCCGACGGCGTGAAGTCCAGGCCGGGCTCGGTGATCAGGTCTCTGAGAGGGGGCATCCGGGCTCCTGCTGGATGGGTATGTCGGTTTCATTTCATAAATCGCTAAATTAGTATTTATGTAACGTGCGCTACATGTCTAGTTAATTTTTGTGCGGATTTTAAAAGCACTAAAATGGGGCGAAACCCCCGTGCGTGCGGGGCTGAGTGGATGTCGACAGGCTTTGTAGGACATCGCCCATAGAGGTGTGAGATATCAACCCTGCTCAGGAATAAAATGGCCGTTGTGAGCCCAAGCCGTAGCAGCTGCCGAGCCCGCGAGGCTGCTACTAAGGAAGGCGCCCAGAGTGCGCCTCTTGCGGCACAATGAGCCGATCGTTCGCGGCATCGTGCCATCTTTTATCCCATCGACAGAGAGAACCTCCGTGCAGGCAACCCGCTTGACCCTGATTTGTCACGCTCGAACCGTCGCACAGAAACTGGCGCGTTTTCCTGCGAATGAACCCGTGGAAATGGATTGGCAATCGGCGAAGGGCTCGCGCTGTCGTCAGTTCAAGCGAGCCCCCCGTTTACTCTGCGGCCCTGAACTGCGGACCCGCCAAACCGCTGAGCTGTTTGGCGACAACGTGGAGATTGTCACGGCATTGGGGGATTGCGATTTCGGACGCTGGAAGGGCACGTCGATCGACGACTTGCAAACATCCGAACCCGAGACGCTTCAGACCTGGCTCAGCGACCCGACGTCGGCGCCCCACGGGGGAGAATCGGTGGCGCAGCTCGGTGAGCGGGTAACCGCGTGGCTGAAGACCCTTGAGGCGACACCGGAGCATGTCGTTGCCATCACCCATCCGTTTGTCATTCGCGCCGCGCTGATGCAGGTGTTGCAGGGCGCGGCGTTCAACCAGATCGACGTCGAACCGTTGTCGGCCATCGAATTGCGGTTCAACGGTCGCTGGCGGCTACGCTTGACGGGCATGGACCCTGAAGGAGCGCTGTGATGAAAAAACTTTTGATCATCGGTGTCGGCGCCGGCAACCCCGACTACATCACGATGCAGGCGGTGAAAGCGCTGAATCGGGTCGACGTGTTTTTCCTCATGGACAAGGGCCAGAGTAAAGACAAACTGATCGACCTGCGTCGCGAGATCTGCGAGCGCTACATCACCGATCGCGACTACCGCTTCGTTGAAGCCAATAGCCCTGAGCGTGAGCGCGGCGATGTGGACTACAACGCCAGCGTCGAAGACCTGAACCGTGCCAAGCAGCAGACGTTCGAGCGGTTGATCGATGAGGAAATGACCGACGACCAGTGCGCCGGTTTTCTGGTGTGGGGCGATCCGGCGTTGTACGACAGCACCATTCGGATCTTGCAGGCGATTCTGGCGTCAGGTCGTTGTGTGTTCGAGTTCGAGGTGATCCCCGGCATCACCAGCGTGCAGGCGCTGGCGGCGCAACATAAGGTGCCGCTGAACAGCATCGGTCGCTCAGTTGAAATCACCACCGGCCGACGGCTGGCGGCCGGCCAGGTAAGCGATGCCGACAGCCTGGTGGTAATGCTGGATGCGCAAGATGCCTACCATAACGTGGCTGATCAGGAGACAGCCATTTACTGGGGGGCCTATCTGGGGACGCCGGATGAAATCCTGATCAGCGGCAAGCTCAAAGACGTGGCCGATGAAATTGAGCGGGTGCGCAAGGCGGCGCGGTTGGCCAACGGGTGGATCATGGATACCTACCTGTTGCGCAAGCCTTGAACGCCGCCAACCGATTGATCAGTGTTCTTTGGCCTTTCTGATCCTGATCAAAATAAACAGCAGGATGCACAGCGCGAGCGGGGTCATGGCCAGCATGGCGTCCCGCGCGGAAATGTCCGCGCCCAGGGTGTGCAGGCCCGAGTAGAACAGCTTGAACAGGCTCAGCAAATAATAGGTGATGGCGATAATCGACAAGCCTTCGACCGCACGCTGGATTTTGATTTGGGTATCGGCGCGAGCGTTCAGGCTGCTCAGGATTTCCGAGTTCTGTTCTTCCATTTCAACCTGCACCCGCGCCTGCAGCAGATCCCCGAGGTTGGCCACGCTTTTGGCCAGTTGCTCCAGGCGTTGTTCGGTGACGTCACAGTACCTGACGGTAGGTTTGAAGCGTCTTTCGATGAAGATACCCAGTCGCTGGCAATCGCCCACGTGAGTTTCCCTGAGTTCGCCCAAACGCTCGAAAACCAGCTGGGCATACGCTTGGGTGGCGCTGAAGCGGTGTCGGGTTTTCGCGGTGCTGCTGACCACTTGCGCCGACAGACTGGCGATATCAGTCAACAACGCTTTCGCATTACCGGTATCAGGGCCGGCGTTACGTTCCGAAAGGTTGACCAATGTCTTGTCGAAGACGTTGAGCTGAGCGCTCAAGGTTTTCGCGGTGGTAAGGGAAAGCGACGCCATCATGCGGTAGGTTTCGATTTCCAGCAGGCGGCGGATCATCCGGCCTTGGCGATAGGCATTCAGGCGCTTGTTGACGAACAGGAAACGGTTAGTGCCGTCCTCGCTCAGGCGAAAATCGCTCCAGACCGTCGCATCGCCACCGCCGATGCATGAGCCGCAAGGGTCTTTGAATCCATAAGCCGACAGATCGCCGGAAAACGACGCATCGTTGCGCACCACAATCTGCACGGCGTTGATCACGTGCTGCATGAAGGGTTCGACGCGGTCCATCAAGGTCTTGGGGGGCTGGCTCCAGTCTGGCTCCTGACTGGAAGAAGGCACCACCAGTGTCAGCGTCAGGAACTCCGCGTGTCGCTCCCACTTCAAGGCATGCCCCTCAAGCCTGGTGATGCCCTGGGCCGCATCCGGGTCGACGGGGCCGGGGCAGCAGCGACTCAGCAGGGTGTCGCATTGCCCGTCATTAGCCAGAAACGCCAGATGAAACACGTGGGCGGGCTCGTCGAAATACAGCGAAGGGCGCGCGTGCAACTCATTGTGCAGGTTCAGTCTTTGCGGGTGCATGCTGTCGAGGCCATGTTGGAGTTGTTTGTTCTTGGGACTGGGAGACCGATTCTTGAGTCACAAACAAACCCGGGCCATCGACCATCCGGTGGGCATTTCCACAACACCGTTGTGAACTATTCTTTCCCAAGTGGGCACCTTCAATGACGCCCACAGGGGATTGATATATATCAAGGCCCAAGAGACTTTAAGGGGGGAGTCTGGGCTGAAGCCGGTTTTTTTGACCTGGCGAAAACGCTATCGCTGTCTGGAGTCAGATCATGAGCCAGTATCAACGGTTATTACTGATCATCAACCCGCTCCTGCGCCAGTCTCCTGCGCTCAACCATGCCGCTGCCGTGGCCAAGGCCAGTGGGGCGAGTTTGCATATTGCTGCGCTGATCCCCTCGTTGGACATTCTGTCGTTACTTGAAGAGGGCGACCGGAAAGTGGCTCGGGCGAGCTACCTGCAGGAACACCGCGACTGGCTCAAGGAACAGGCGGAAAAAATGCAGGGCAGGGGGATCGAGGTGACAACCGAGGTCGCCTGGGCCGACAACATGCGCCAGGACATCCTTGATCACGTCACGGAAATGCAACCCGATCTGTTGATCAAGCAAGTCCAGCATGAACCCGTGCTCAAGCGCGCGTTCTTTACGCCGCTGGACTGGCGTTTGTTGCGCCATTGTCCGGTGCCGGTCTATCTGGTGGGTGCCCAAAGCCATGCCTTGCCGCAGAAGGTGGTGGCCGCGGTTGATGTTGGCGATACCGAGCCTTCGAACAGCGAACTCAATGACCGGATCATCCTGCAGGCGTCTGCCCTTGCGCTGCAATGCAATGCCGAGTTGCATCTGCTGTACGCGTGTGACATTCCGGCCGCTTTTCTGGCGGATCTGGGGGGTGGCCTGACGCTATCGGAGCTTACCCGGGAATTGCGCAAGGACCTGGAAACCTCATTCCTCAAGTTGGCCGCCCGGTTCGGCGTGCCCGCTGAATGTCGGCATTTCATCACGGGGCATCCGGTGTCGGCGCTGAGTGAGTTCGCCCACGAACACCAGATCGATGTGATCGTGATGGGCAGAACACAGTACGGCAGCCTGGAGAAACTGCTCGGCAGCACGACCGAACATATTCTGTATCAGGTGCCTTGCAGCATTCTGGCGGTGTAGTGCGAGCATCCTTGGCGAAGTCGATTTACCCGTTTTGGGGTTCCCGCCCCAGGGAGGTTTTCAGATGAATCACAGTCCTTCATTGCAAACCATCTTGCATGACCGGGTTGATGCCGGCCGAAGCCTGGTGGAACCGTTGCTTAAATACGCGAAAAGAGCCGATGTCATCGTCCTGGCCTTGCCCCGTGGCGGCGTGCCGGTCGCCTATGAAGTGGCCACGGCCCTGGAGGTTCGCCTGGACCTGATGCTGGTCCGCAAGCTGGGCGTGCCGTCCCACCAGGAATTCGCCATGGGCGCTATCGCCAGCGGTGGCATTCAAATCGTCAATGACGATGCGCTGCGGGCTAACGGCATCGACCAGCGTACGCTCGACGCTGTGGTGGCGAAGGAAACGCAGGAAATGTTGCGTCGCGAGCAGCTATTCCGGGCATCCCGCGAGCCTTTGGCACTCAAGGATCAAGTGGTGATTCTGATCGACGACGGCCTGGCGACAGGGGCCACGATGATGGCCGCGATACAGGCCGTGCGCCTGCAAGCACCATCGCGCATCGTCGTTGCCGTACCGGTGGCCCCCATGGAGACGGCAGAGGCGCTGCGTGATGAAGTGGACGAGCTGATTTGCCCGCTCACCCCCGATTGGCTGGTATCGATCGGCTATTGGTACACGGACTTCACTCAGACGTCGGATGAAGAGGTCATCGATCTTTTACATCGGGCCCGGCAGAGAGAATCAATGATGAAATGAGGCAAACTGCTGGCCCCCCGATCTTCGGTTCGTTGTCAAACTTGCTTTCTTTTCAGCAGGTTAGGCATTGGCGATATGCGGACTTTGGTATGGATGACTGCAACGTTTGTCCTGGTGGCTATTTCGTTTGGAGCCCAGGCAAAGGAACTGAGCAAGAACTCTCGCTATGTATGCAGCTGGGGCTCGGAAATAGCCGAGGGCGCGCAAGCCTCGAAACTTTCCGGGCTTACGCTTTACGGAGCACGCAAGAAGCTGCAATCGCGCAAGTTTCCCCGACCGTGGATGCGCATGACGGCCATGGGCATCACTGAGCAAACCTATAACAGCCCTTCGCGTCTCAAGCCTGCCGGCATCAAGCAAACGTATTACGAGCAATGCATCCGGCATGAGTTGGCGCAACGGTAATCGGCCGGTCGCAGGAGCAGTTCCTACGACCCCCATCCCTCCCGCACAGCCTTGCGAATCCCCTCCAGCAACATCGCAAACGCCGGGTTGTCATTGTTCTCGCGCCAGATCAAATGCAGCTCGCTTTGCACACCTTCCCCCAGATCGATATCGCGGAACACCACGTTCTTGAACACCACGCTGGTGGCGCAACGCGGCACCAAGGCCAGACCCATGCCGGCGTTGACCAGCGCCAGGATCGTCAGCGATGAGCCGAGCCACTGAACGTATTCCGGAGCAACGCGGGCCGAGCGGAGCATGCCGGTCAGCAGTTCGTTGAACGGCGGATAGGCGGCATGGGAGTACATGAGGAACGGTTGTGCATCCAGGTCTTTGACGGACACGGCTTGTGCGCTGGCCAGCCGATGGTTGCTGGGCACGGCCAGCACAAAGGGTTCGCGCACCAGGCATTCAGTGGCATAGCCCGGTTCCAGCAACGGCGCGCGGACAATGCCCAGGTCGATACGGCGCGCGCGAAGGGCTTCGTGCTGCTGGTAGGTGTTCATTTCCGACAGATCGATTTTGACCTGAGGCTGTTTGAGTCGTGCTTCCGCGATGACCTTGGGCAGGAATTCGTACACCGCGCTGCCGACAAAGCTGATGTTGACCGAGCCGATATCGCCTTCGGCGAAGCGCCGGGCGGTGATGGCCGCTTGCTGGGCGCGCTCCAGCAGGTTCTGGGCTTCGATGAAGAACGCGCGACCAGCGGCGGTCAGGGCGACGCTGCGGGTGCTGCGGGTGAACAACTCGACGCCCAGGTGATGCTCCAGCAGTTGAATCTGCCGACTGAGGGGCGGCTGGGTCATGTTCAACCGTTCGGCGGCCCGGCGGAAGTTGAGCTCGGTGGCCACGGTGGTGAAGCAGCGCAGTTGCGTCAGTTCGAACATTGATCTAATCCAGGTATCAATCGAATGCCAAGTTAGATTAGACGGGATCAATAGGCGCGTCCATGATCGGCTCTCCCCCTAAAAAAACAATGAACGGGAGTCGCCCCTTGAATAACCATCTGAGTCCGCCGGACCCCACCGTCCTTGCCCGAGCAGCGGCCAAGGTCAAGCGCCATGTGCTGCCGCTGTTCGTGGTGATGTTCATCGTCAACTACATCGACCGGGTCAACATCGGCTTCGTGCGCAGCCACCTGGAAACCGACCTGGGCATCGGCGCGGCGGCCTATGGCTTGGGTGCCGGGCTGTTCTTCATCGGTTACGCCATCTTCGAAGTGCCTTCCAATATGCTGCTGCAACGCTACGGCGCCCGTGCCTGGCTGACGCGCATCATGTTCACCTGGGGCGCGGCGGCGATGGCCATGGCCTTTGTGCGCGGCGAAACCAGTTTCTATGTACTGCGCTTCATTCTCGGCGCCGCCGAGGCGGGGTTTTTCCCCGGCATCATTTATTACTTCACTCAATGGCTGCCGTCGTCCGAACGGGGCAAAGCCATGGCGATCTTCCTCAGCGGCTCGGCCATTGCTTCGGTTATTTCCGGCCCGGTGTCCGGCGCGCTGTTGCACGTCAGCGGCCTGAGCCTGCATGGCTGGCAGTGGATGTTCCTGATTGAAGGCTTCGCTTCCATCGTGCTCTGTGGGTTCGTCTGGTTCTGGCTGCAATCCCATCCGCGTCAGGCGAACTGGCTGAACGCCGAAGAAAAGGACGCACTGGTCAGCGCCATTACCCTGGAACAACAGGCCCGCGAAGCCGTGCAGACGGTCAAACCGTCGATGTTCAAGTTGCTCGCCGACAAGCAAATCGCGCTGTTTTGCTTCATCTACTTCTCCATCGCCCTGACCATTTATGGCGCCACGTTCTGGCTGCCGAGCATGATCAAGAAGATGGGCAACCTGGGCGACTTCCAGGTCGGCCTGTTCAACTCGATTCCGTGGATCATTTCCATCCTGGCGATGTACGGCTTCGCCGCCATGGCCAGCAAATGGAAATACCAGCAAGCCTGGGTGGCCGTGACGCTGGTGATTGCCGCGTTCGGCATGTTCATGTCCACCACCGGCGGGCCGATCTTCGCCTTTGTCGCCATCTGTTTCGCGGCCATCGGTTTCAAGGCGGCTTCGGCGCTGTTCTGGCCGATTCCCCAAGGCTATCTGGATGCGCGTATCGCGGCGGCGGTAATCGCCCTGATCAACTCCATTGGCAACCTCGGTGGTTTCGTCGCACCGACCGCGTTCGGTTTCCTGGAGCAGACCACCGGTTCCATCGAAGGCGGTTTGTACGGCCTGGCGGCGACCTCGCTGGTGGCGGCCGTGGTGATCTTTTTTGCCCGCACGGCACCCCGTGGTGATACGCACCGTTCGCTCACCGGTAAAACGGTCGAAGCCGTGGCCGCGAAAAATGCAGCAGCAAAAAATTCTGTCAGTCATCAAGCCTTGAATGCCAAGCCAAAGGGAGCCGCCTCTTGAAAATCAAACGAGTCACCGTCACCCCCATCGCCTTCCGTGACCCGCCGTTGCTCAATGCCAGCGGTATTCACGAACCCTTCGCGCTGCGCTCGATCATCGAGATCGAGAGCGACAATGGCTACATCGGCCTGGGCGAAAGCTACGGCGACGCACCGGCACTGGCGATCCAGCAGCAACTGCAAGATCAGTTGATCGGCCTCGACCCGTTCAACCTCAACCAGTTGCGCGCCATCGTGCAGGCCACTGTCGCGGCGAACAAAACCCAGAGCATCGCCGGCGCGGAACTGGCCCCCGGTTCCCATGCCAGCAAAGCGGTGAGCAACGCCTATTCGGCGTTCGAAGTGGCGTTTCTCGATCTGCAGGCGCACGCCTTGAACGTGCCGTTGGTGGACCTGCTGGGTGGGGCGATTCGCGATGAAATTCCGTTCAGCGCCTATCTGTTCTTCAAGTACGCGCAACACATCGACTCACCGTACAAACCGGATAACTGGGGCGAAGCGCTGAACGAAGAACAGATCGTCGCCCAGGCCCGGCGCATGATCGAGGCCTACGGTTTCAAGAGCATCAAACTCAAGGCCGGTACATTGCCGCCGGAGCACGAAGTGTCGTGCATCAAGGCGCTGAAAAAGGCCTTTCCCGGTTACCCGCTGCGCATCGACCCGAACGGCAACTGGTCGCTGGAAACCTCGATCCGCATGGCGGAATTGCTGGGCGACGACCTGCAATATTACGAAGACCCGACGCCAGGTCTCGACGGCATGGCCGAGCTGCACAAACGCACCGGTCTGCCGCTGGCGACCAATATGGTGGTCACAGATTTTGATGAGTTCCGCCGCAGCGTGGCGCTGAACAGCGTGCAGATCGTGCTCGCCGACCATCATTACTGGGGCGGCCTGCGCGACACCCAGGCGCTGGCGAAAATGTGCGACACCTTCGGCCTTGGCGTGTCCATGCACTCCAATTCGCACCTGGGCATCAGCCTGATGGCCATGGCGCATGTCGCCGCTTCGGTGCCCAACCTCGATTATGCCTGCGACACGCATTACCCCTGGCAGGAACCGGACGAAGAAGTGATCAAGGGTGGCAAGCTGCCGATCGTCGATGGCTGCGTGAAAATCACCCGTGCGCCTGGTCTGGGCCTTGAGCTGGATCACGATCAATTGGCCAGGCTGCACGATCAATACCTGACTTGCGGCATTCGCCAGCGCGATGACGTGAAGCAGATGCAGCGTTATAAGCCGGAGTGGAAGACGGTCAAGCCGCGGTTCTGACTTCGTGTAATTGAATGGTCTCGCCCTCGCTGTCGTTGGCTTCTATAAGAATGCCACCGTGGCGCACAGACGCCTCGGCTTGGGCGAGTCCATTCAATTACAGATCATTATCCGGCGCCTCCCGAAACCGTTGTGCAAGGCGATCCGCAAACGGATAGAACGAAAACCAGGGCCTGGCTTCGTCGATCACCCGCAGGAATGACGGTCGCTGTATCAACCGGTCGAAATAGGCGCTCAAGTGCTGGTAGTCGTCGGGGAACGGCACCAGTGTGCAGGCATAGAACAGCGCCGGGGCGGCGGCGCAATCGGCCAGGCTGAAGTCCGGGCTGGCCACCCAGATTCTGGAAGCCATCCGGCGCTCGAGCATGCTGTACGCCGTCGCAAGCGTGGCCCGTTCCCTGGTCAAATCACCGTTGGTCGCGTGTATCCGATCACTGACAATCTGTTGGACCGGCGTTTGTAGATAATTGTCGAAAAACCGGTCCCATAAGCGCACCTCCAACGCGGTCTCCCAATCGTCTGGAACCAGGCGCTGTTCACCTGGATACAGGCGATCCAGGTACTCGATGATGACGCTGGACTCCGGCAGATTACGTTGACGAGCATGATCGCGAAGTACCGGGAATTTTCCGATGGGCCACAATGCCTGAAGCTCTGCGCGGTCGGCGGCGTCCGTGAGATCGATGATTCTTCTGTCGAACTCGATGCCGTTTTCGTAGAGCGCGATGAGCACTTTGTGGCAGTACGACGACAGCGGATGGTAGTAAAGCGTTAGCGACATTTTTCAACTCCTTGTTGGGCAGATGAAAAGGGTGGGGCAATCAACAAGCATAGGCTGATACCGGCGAAGCGTCTGGGCAGCTACTTTCAAGCTTGTGAGCTTGCACACGGGAAAATTCCTGCTTAACTGGAAGCCGCTGGTCGGGTTGTGACTCATTGGTCATGGCGTTCATCTCAGCGCCCTTGTACCGTTGTCGCTGGTTTGTGCTGTCAGGCTTGCCCGGAGGAAGCCGGACAGTCGACCACGCTGTGTGCCTGGTCCAATTTGTTCAAGGAATAGAATGAAATGATGCCGAAAACTGCCATCGTCGAGATTGGTAAGAAGTACAAGGTTTATACCGAGCACTATCTCAACGCCGCTGCTGACAAGACGATCATTCTGGTCAATGGCTCGCTGGCAACGACCGCATCCTTTGCGCAAACGGTGCGTTACCTGCGGCCACGCTTCAATGTGGTCCTCTACGATCAGCCCTACGCCGGTCAATCGAAACAACACAACCTGCATGACCAACCGATCCGCAAGGAAGACGAGGCAGAAATACTGCTGGAGTTGATCGAGCACTTTCGCGCCCAGCATGTGCTGTCCTTTTCCTGGGGCGGTGCGGCGACCTTGGTAGCGCTGGCCCAGCGGCCCCGCCGGATCGAAAAGGCGGTGATCAGTTCATTCGCCGCGCGGATCAACACGCCGATGCGTGAGTATCTGGAGAGCGGCCGGCACTTTCTCCACCTGTGTGATCGTCGCAACGTCGGGCGTTTGATCAACAGCACGATCGGCAAGCACCTGCCGTCGCTGTTCAAGCGATTCAATGAGCGTCATGTCAGCAGCCTGGACGAACACGAATACCGGCAGATGCATTTTCACGTCAATGAGGTGCTGACCCAGGACACCCACTGCTACGTGTCCTGTGCTGATTCCATCGAAGTCCCGCTGCTGTTTATCAACGGTGAATGGGACGAGTACACCTCGGTGGAAGACGCCCGTCTGTTTGCGGCGCATACCCGCAAGGCGCAGTTTCAGACCATCGAGAACACCGGGCATTTCCTCGACATGGAACACCCCACGGCCTGGCATGACACGCAGCGGGCCTTGCTGGGCTTTCTGCAGCCGCCAGCCGTGAGGACGCCGAGCCAGCCACGCAACTTGGCTTTCAGCGGCAAATCGTCAGTGATTCCGCCCCTGCAATCAGCTAACTGGCTGCGGCCTTAACTGACGCAGCAACTCGATTTGATCCGCAGGGACCAGCGTGCGCAGGGCTTTATACAGTGCGCGGGTCTCTAGCAGGTTCCACACTCGCAGCATGGTTTCCAGGGCGTCCAATGGCTTGCTGATGAAGTCTTTGGCGCCCAGGGCCAGCGCGCGCAGCCGGGTATCGCGGGTGGCGTCGGCGGTGAGCACGAGGATCGGCAGGTATTCGCCGGCTGGAATGCGCCGGTTGAGCTGTTCGAGTACGGCAAAGCCGTCGAACTCCGGCATGTGCAGGTCGAGAATGACCAGGTCCGGCTCGAAGCTGTTGAACAGGTCCAGGGTTCGCAGCGGCTGGGTGCTGCTCAGTACATTGGTCAGCCCTTCGCGGACCAGCAACTGCTCCATCAAATCGAGGTTGGGTCGTTGGTCGTCGATGATCAGAATACGCAGGTCGGTGTTCACACGGGCTCCGGTAGGTGCTGGTCAAGATGGGCAAGGAATGAAGGAATGTGAATCGGCTTGGTCAGCACCGCGGTCGCTCCTGCTTCCAGCAAGGCCTGGTGCGTGAGGTCGCTGGCATCGGCGGTGATCATCAGCACGGGCGTGGCGCGGGTGCTGGAGGACAGACGCAAGCGCTGCAGAACGTTGAAACCATCAAGATCCGGCAGCGCCACGTCCAGCAAAATCAGCTGCGGTGCATGTTGCCGGGCCAGGTCCAGGCCCATTTGTCCCTGCATGCTTGAGAGCAACTGGATGTGCGGCCGTCGTTGCAGCAGGGTTTCGATCAGGGCCAGACTCGACAAATTGTCTTCAATGCACAGCACTTTGCCCTGGTAATCGGGGGCGGCGAGGGCGGGCGTTGCCGTTGGCGGGCTGATCAGTGCCGCAGGTGGCTCAGTGGTTGACGGCAATCGCTCGAAGGGTAGCTCCAGGGTGAAACTGGAGCCGTTGCCGGGTTGGCTTTTGACGGTCAGGCTGCCGTTCATCATTTCCAGCAGACTCTTGCTCAACGCCAGGCCGAGGCCCGTGCCTTCCACGTTCGGGTCGGTCTCCAGGCGCTCGAACGGCTTGAACAGTTGGTCCTGCCGATCAGCTGCAATGCCCTTGCCGGTATCGCAGACCGATACCGCAATTCGTTGTTGATGAACCCTGACCTCAATGTGCACCTGACCCTGGGGCCGGTTGTATTTGATCGCGTTGGACAACAGGTTCAGCAGCACTTGAACCAGGCGTTGCCGATCGGCGACGATCCCGCTGTCGGCGGCCAGCATCGGCAGTTCGACCAGTTGAATGCCGGCGTCGCAGGCCATGGGCGACACCAGCGTCAGGGCTTCTTGCAGCACCACCGCCAAAGGCACGGCTTCAACGTTGAGTGGCAGCCGCCCAGCTTCGATCTTGGCGATGTCCAGCACTTCGTTGATCAGGGTCAGCAGGTGTTGCCCGGCCCGCAGGATGTGACCGATCTGCGCCCGCTGCCCTTTGGGCGAGTCCATATCCAGCAGTTGCGCGAAGCCGAGAATCGAGTTGAGCGGAGTACGCAGTTCGTGGCTCATGCGCGACAGAAACTCGCTTTTGGCGCGGCTGGCGCGCTCCGCTTCTTCCCGTGCGGTACTTAGCGCGATCTCTGCGGCACGGCGATCGGTGATGTCGCGGGTGATCTTGGAGAACCCGCGCAGGGCGCCACTGCTGTCGTACTGCGCGGTAATCACCACACTGGCCCAGAAACGGCTGCCATCCTTGCGGCAACGCCAGGCCTCTTCCATGTAGTGACCATTGCGTGTGGCCTCGCGCAGCGCCATGTCGGGATGCTGCGGACATTCTTGCGGGAGATAAAACACCGAGAAATGCTGGCCGACGATCTCCTGTTCGGTGTAGCCCTTGATCCGTTCGGCGCCGGCATTCCAACTGGTGACGAAGCCTCGTGTGTCGAGGGCGAAAATACCGTAGTCCTTCACCCCGTCGATGATCAGCCGCAAGCGTTCTTCGTTGTCGCGCAAGGCCCGTTCACGTTCGGCCAATAACAGCCCGGCCTCGACCAGGCGCGTGCCCAATTGACCTATCTCATCGTTCTCCGGCGGTTGCGGCAATAACGGCTGACCGAGTGCCAGCCGTTGGGCGTTGCCCTGAACTTGCTGCACCCGGGCGACGATGCCTTTGGACAGAAACAGCACCGCGACAATGGCACCGAACAGCCCGCAAACGGCGGCCAGCAAGGTGGAGAACAACAGGCGCTGTCGAGTGGAGGCCGCCGCTGCGGTGCGCTCGGCCAGCAGGGTGTCCTCAAGCGTGCGCATGGCGCTGATGCGTTCGCGTAATTCGTCGAGGACATGTTTGTTGTTGATCAGGATCGTGGTGATCGACTCTGGGGTCGCGTTGCGATCATCGAGCAGTTCAACCAGACCTTCGACCTTGGTGTCGATCAGCGGCGTGATAGCCTCCAGGTGTTTGCGCACCCGCTGATCGCGAACGTTGCGGTCGAGCCGCTGCAGGGCCGATTCGATCAAGGGCTTGGCCTGTCGGTAACCCGGCAGGAAATCCTCGCGATGGGTCAGCAGATAGCCGCGCACGCTGGCGGCGGCCTCGGCGAGCAGGGTGTGCACCGCCTGAATATCGCCTTGCACCAGCAGCACGCGGCGCACGTCTTCTTCTGCGCGCGCGGTCTGCCGTTCGGTGGTGTAGATCAGCACCAGCGAGAGCAACAGAATCACCAGCGGCAGGGAAATCACCACGAGGGCTTTGCCGCGTAACGGCAGATCGGCCCAGCGGCGGGCGTTTGAAGCGTTCATGATTGGGTCACCAGGCCCAGCGCAATGCCACGCACAGCGGCTTGGGTGCGGTCAGCGGCGCCGAGTTTGCCGATGACCCGCTCCACGTGGGCTTTGGCCGTGCCGGTGGTGATGCCGAGTTTTTCGCCGATTTCACGGTTGCTCATGCCGCTGGCCACCAACCCCAGCACCTGGCGTTCCCGTGGGGTCAAGGTGACGGGGGCGGCGCCGCTGGCGTTGCGCTCGGTCAGACGACGCAGCAACTGCGCGCTGACTGAACTGTTGAGGGCTTGCTCGCCGGCGGCGACACGTTGCAAGGCGTCGATCACTTCGTGGCGGCTGGCGTCCTTGAGCAGATAGCCCACGGCGCCGGCGTTCATGGCGGCTTCAAGGTGATCGGGGCTGTCGTCCATGGTGAACATCATCACTTTCAGGCTCGGCAGGCGCTCTTGAAGCAGGCGTGCCGCGCCCAGCCCGTTGAGCACCGGCATGCGGATGTCGAGGATGACGATGTCGGGCAAAAGACGTTCACATAAATCCAGTGCTTCCTGGCCGTTGCACGCTTGGCCGACCACTTCGAATTGCGTCAGGCCGGCGAGCAACGAGACGAAGCCGGTGCGCGTGACTTCATGATCGTCCGCGACCACCAGTCGTATAGCGTCAGTCATTGAGGGGTTCCATTCAGGCCAGAGGGGACGGTGGCGCGCAGTTGCGTTCCGCCGTGCGCGTGGCTGATGCAGGTGAATTCGCCGCCCAGCAGGCTCGCGCGTTCCTGCATCGCGGCAAGCCCCAGGTGCCGGGCGCCGCAGGTGTCGAGGGGTTGTTCCATGGCAAAGCCCTGGCCGTTATCGTCCACTCGCAGCGAGGCGTGTCCGTCGTGCAGTTCCAGCGCCAGCACGACGTGGCTGGCCTGCGCATGTTTGAGAATGTTGTTGATGCCTTCCTGGGCGATCCTGAACAGGGCGATTTCCACCTGGCTGGGTAAACGTGCTTCGCAACGCACATTCCAGTTCACTTTGATCCCCGCTTCGCGCAGGCGATCCGCCTCTTTGTCGACCGCCTTCAGCAAGCCAAAGTCGTCGAGCACCGTCGGGCGCAGGCCACGAATCAATTGCCGGCCTTCACCGACGCAATGCTGGGCCAGTGCAAGAATCGTCTGTAGGTCTGCACCGAGTTCGTCGGGCAATGGCGGGCAGCGACCGGCAAAACCTTGCAGGCGCTGATGCAACCCGGCAAGGGTTTGTGCCAGGCCGTCGTGCAGGTCGTAGGCCATGCGTTTGCGCTCGTCTTCCTGTGCCCGGAACAGTCGGTGGACCAGATCGGACATGGTGCGCTCGCGGGTCACCAATGCGTCGAGCAAGCGCTGGTTTTCCAGGTGCGCGGCGAGCAGGGTGGCGAGCAGTTGCAGGGATTCGAGGTCTTCGGTGTCCGGTGCGCTGATGCTGACGCTGTTGGCCAGCACCAACGCACCGAAGGCGGCACCATCGCCACCGCGTAAAGGCACCCGCAACACATTGGGCAGATCCGCGCTCGGCTGTTCCTGCCATTGCGGTGCGCACATTGCGGTGTCGGCGAGGTGCTCGAGGCTGTGCAAACGATCACGGCTGCCGTGACTGGCGGTGGTCCGGACCTGCGCATCCATGTCCCATTCCAGCAGTAGCGCATGGTCCATCGCCAGGAAGGCGCAGGCCCGTTGCAACACCCGTTGACGCATGGCCTCGGGAGCCAGTTGGGTCAGCTCCTGGCCGGTATCCACCAGCAGCCGCAACCGCGCGGCGCGACTTTGCGACTGCCGATATTGAGTGCGAATGGCCAGGGCGCTACCGGGGTCATGATCAGGGTTTTGCATGGGCAGATTCCGGCACGGGCACGCCCGTTCGGGCAGGGGCGTCATTAAACCTTGTTAACGGGGCAGGGCGCTATCTGCCGAATGGCATAGGCAAATGGCTCCGGTTGGCCGATGGCGGGCCGCGTTCAGGGCGGCACAGTGTGTCCATCGACCATCATTGGAATAGCGCAATGAAACTCAAGACCTCAACCATCGCCCTGTTGTTCGCCCTGACCGCCCCGTTGGCTCAGGCGTTGGAAGCGGTGCCTTACGTTTACAGCAGCGTGGCGCAGCAACCGACCAACGTGAAGGATCGTGAAATTGCCGCCCTGTTTGACCATTGGAACAGCGCATTGAAGAGTGGCAATGTTCAGAGCGTGGTCGACCTGTATGCGCCGAACGCGGTGCTGCAACCGACGGTTTCCAATCAGGTGCGCACCACGCCGGCACAGATCAAGGACTACTTCGATCACTTCATGGCGCTCAAGCCGGTAGGCCAGATCAACTTCCGTGAGATCCGCCCATTGGGCGCCAACGTGGCCATGGACAGCGGCGTCTACACCTTTACGTTGACCGAAGCCGATGGCAAGACCCGTCAGGTGCAGGCGCGCTACACCTTTGTTTATGAACAGGTGGGTGGTCAGTGGAAGATTCTCAACCACCACTCTTCGGCGATGCCGCAAACGCAGGTGTTGCACGCGGGGAAATAACGGACCTGATCGACACGGTCCAAATGCTCACAATCCATGTAGGAGCGGGCTTCTGTGGCGAGGGGGCTTGCCCCCGTTGGGTCGCGAAGCGGCCCCAAAAGCTTTGCGTCTGCTTCGCAGCCGAACGGGGGCAAGCCCCCTCGCCACAGAGGCCCGCTCCCACAGGTTTCGCATTACCGACACGGCCCACTTTCAAGTGGGCCGTGTGCGTCGTGCTCAGTTCAACGCCAGGTCGTCTTCGGGCTGCTGCCCGCGAGCCTGTGCCGCGCGTTGCAACCGGCTGGCGATCAAGGTGTTCTTCAGCAGATAAGCAATGGTCATCGGCCCGACGCCACCGGGTACCGGCGTGATCGCGCGGGCGACGGTGCGGGCGCTGGCGTAGTCGACATCGCCCACCAGACGGTTGCCGAACTCGCTGGTGATGCGGTTGATGCCAACATCGATCACCACCGCTCCGGGCTTGAGCCAACTGGCGTCGATCAACGCTGGCCGGCCCACCGCCGCGACCACGATATCCGCCAACCGGCACAACGCCGGGGCATCGACGCTGCGCGAATGCACCACGCTGACCGAGCAGTTAGCCTGCAACAGCAAGGTCGCCATCGGTTTGCCGACAATGTTCGACCGGCCGATGACCACCGCGTGCAAGCCGCTCAAGTCATCACCGCAGGTTTCGTGCAGCAGGCGCATGCAGCCGCTGGGCGTGCACGGGGTCAGGACCTCGATGCCTTGCACCAGCCCGCCGACGTTTTCCCGATGAAAGCCATCCACGTCCTTGATCGGATCGATGGCATGAATCACTGCTTGCTCATCGATAGAGGCGGGCAAGGGCAGTTGCACCAGGATGCCGTTCACCGTGGGATCGGCATTGAGTTGTGCAATCAGTTCCAGCACCTGGGCCTGGCTGGCGGTTTCCGGCAAGCGGTATTCAAGGGAGCGGATACCGACTTCCTTGGCGCGCAGCAGTTTATTGTGCACATACACATGGCTGGCCGGGTCGTCGCCGACCAACACGACCGCCAGGGCGGGGTAGATCTGCTGGCCAGCGAGGGCCTGAACTTCTTCCCGGACCTCGTCGAGGACCTTGGCAGAAATGGCTTTGCCGTCGATATCACGGGCAAATGTGGGGGTGCTGCTGATCAAGAGAGTCACCGTTGTCTTGATTGAATGGGGGTGAAGTGATCATCGCGGCGTCTTCGCGCGCCGATGACCCATCAGAGACATGCAGGCAAGGGTGTTCAGGCTATCAGGAGAGGGCAGGCATACGCCACCGGAACACCAGCGATCAGACAGGCCAGGATTGAGCCTCTCAATGCATCTTGCTGTGATCGTGCATGCCGAGCGCCTGAGTCTCGGCGTCAACGGTGATCGTCTCTTTTTCGCCCTTGGCGTTTTCCACGGTCAGGGTCAGGGGCACTTTGTCGCCTTCCTTAACCTGGGCCGTCAAATCCATCAACATGATGTGATAGCCATGGGGATCGAAGCTTACCGGTTTGCCGGCCGGCAGCGCGACGGACTCGACCTGGCTCATGCTCATCACATCGTCTTTCATGCTGGATTGGTGAATTTGCACAGTATTCGCTACCGGCGACTGCACGCTGAGCAGTTTGCTATCGCTGTCGGCCTGCACGGTCATGAAGGCGCCGGTCGAATGCTGACCGGCCACCGTCGCGCGAACCCAGGCGTCGTTCACCAGGGTTTGAGCGGACACCTGCCAGGCCATGCCAATCAGGGAAAGACCCAGGACCAGTTGTTTGATACCCAGCTGTTTAATACGTGGTGCGCAAATCGAAGTCATCAGCAGACCTCCATGACGGTGAGCAGGTCTTCTGCACACTCTTTAGCGGTAAGGGACGCGGACAGCCCCAGGCGCAAATTGCCTCGGGAATCGAAAACGAAGCTGGTCGCGGTGTGGGAGAGGGTATAGGTCGAACCGCTCGGGATCTTTTCATAGAACACGCCGAACTCCTTGGCGGTGGCGGCGGTTTCTTCCAGCGTACCGTACAGCGCCTCGAAACTCGGATCGAAGGCCTTGACGTAGGCGTCGAGCATTTGCGGCGTATCGCGCTCGGGGTCCAGGGTGATGAAGATCACTTGCAGGCGTTCGCCATCGCGGCCCATCAGTTTTTTCGCCTGTGCTGCACGGGCCAGCGTCGTCGGGCAGACCGCCGGACATTGGGTGAAGCCGAAGAAGATCATCGGCATCAGGCCCCGATAGCTGCCCAGCATCCGGTACTCGCCCTGGGCGTCCTTGAGTTTGAAGGTACGCCCCATGATCTTGTCACTGAGGTCCTTGCCGTACTTGAACGACAGCTTGCTGCTGTCATCGCAGCCAGCGAGCAGGCCGAGGCTCAGCAGGCTCATGCCGCGCAGGACCGTGCGACGGGTATACAACGTACTCATGAACAAAAGCATCCTGTGTAGCGACGGGGGAATCTACAGTGGCTGATCAATCAGACGAAAAAAAGCGCACGGATGTTAACAAACTGTTGCCCTGCGGCGCTTAATCGATGGCCTGCCGGCATGCGCCAAAAGGTCGCGGCCTCGAATGGCGCCGAGAAACCTGTGGCGAGGGAGCTTGCTCCCGCTGGGCCGGGCTGGCGCTCCAGCGCGAAGCGGCCCCAGATAGAACGTTTGACCGCTCGCATGCACTTTTAAAGAGCCATGCCTGACAACGTGCACCAGTGCGAAGCGGATCCCCGAGCTATTCCTTTCTTCAGCTCCAACGTCCGCCCACCCACTCGCGGGGGCCTGCAACGTTGACTCACGCCTGATGAAACCCGCCTGGTTCGCGGTCTTCATCACATTCCCCCATCGTTCAGCAGTCGGTTTTCCAGAGCTGAGCAAGTTATGCGCTGCGGACTGGCACAAAGGCTGCATTCTCCCCCTTCAGCCTCATCTGAAAAAGAGGGGCAGCCCACTCGATCAACGAAGATCGACCGACCGGGCAGGTCGTGGGCAACATCGGTGGATCAGGCGAAGGCGCCAGGTCGAACACCGCGAGAACAGGCAAAGACGCCTGAAACCGAGAGGTTTCAGGCGTTTTTTTTTGCTTTTTTATCCGTGATTGGCTTTGGCTGGGTGCTTACTATGAATTCCAATGTTGCCGCATTGAACAAACTGCAAACGCTGATCGTGATCGGCAATGGCATGGTCGGACATCATTGTGTCGAGCAGCTCATCGAGCGCGGCGCCCTCGAACACTACCGGCTGCATGTCTTCAGTGAAGAACCGATGCGTGCCTATGACCGTGTGCATCTGTCCGAGTATTTCGGCGGTCGCGATGCCGAATCGCTGGCCCTGGGCGAAGCCTCCCTATACCAGACACCGGGCGTCACCCTGCATCTGGGTGTGCCGGTGCTGGAAATCGACCGTGCTCGGCGCCAGGTGATTACCGCGCAAGGTTGCGTCGCTTACGACAAATTGGTTCTGGCCACCGGGTCTTATCCCTTCGTGCCGCCTATCGAAGGCGCAGAAGGCGACTCGCGCCTGGTGTATCGCACCCTTGAAGACCTCGACGCGATTCGTGCTGCTGCGGCCAATGCCCGGCGTGGCGTGGTGGTCGGCGGTGGCCTGCTCGGCCTGGAAGCAGCCAATGCCCTGAAAAGCCTGGGCCTGGAAGCCCATGTGGTGGAATTCGCCCCGCGCCTGATGCCGGTGCAACTGGACGAGCAGGGCGGCCTGGCGCTGAAGGCGCAAATCGAGCGGCTCGGTGTGGGTGTGCACTTGTCCCGTGGCACGCAGTCGATCAGCGCCGGTGAGCAGTACCGTTATCGGATGAATTTTGCCAACGACGAATTTCTTGAAGCCGACCTGATCGTGTTCTCCGCCGGCATCCGCGCGCAAGATGCATTGGCCCGCCAATGCGCGCTGGACATTGGTCCTCGCGGCGGCGTGGTGATTGACGATCAGTGCCTGACCAGCGACCCGAACATCTACGCCATCGGCGAGTGCGCCGCCTGGAATGGCAGCCTCTTCGGCCTGGTTGCTCCCGGTTACCAGATGGCCCGTGGCGTCGCGTCGCTGCTGTGCAATCAAGCCGCCGAGCCGTTCCAGGGCGCCGACATGTCGACCAAGCTCAAACTGCTCGGCGTCGATGTCGGCTCCATCGGCGATGCCCATGCGCAGACACCGGGTGCACGCAGTTATCAGTTCATCGATGAAGCGACGGCCAGCTACCGCCGACTGGTGGTGGATGCCGACAGCAAGCGTGTGCTCGGTGCAGTGTTGGTCGGCGACAACAGCTATTACGACACCTTGCTGCAATACATGCAGAACGGCATTGCCTTGCCGTCGGAGCCGGCCAGCCTGATTCTGCCGTCGTCCGCCGGTGCGCCAACCTTGGGCCCGGGCGCGTTGCCCGAGTCGGCAACGGTGTGCTCGTGCCATAACGTCACCAAGGGCTCGATCTGCTCGGCCATCGATGGCGGCTGCACCGACCTGGGCCTGCTCAAGTCGCAGACCAAGGCGGGCACCGGTTGCGGCGGTTGCGCGGGGCTGCTCAAGCAAGTGTTCGAGCATGAACTGATTGCCCGTGGCGTCAGCGTCGACAAGAGCCTGTGCGAACACTTCGCCTACACCCGCCAGGAGCTTTATGCGCTGGTGCGGGTAGAAGGGGTGATCACTTTCGAAGAACTGCTGGCCAAGCACGGCCGTGGTCACACCGGTTGCGACGTGTGCAAACCGGCAGTGGGCTCGATCCTCGCCTCGTGCTGGAACCAGCCGATCATGGACGCCTCGCTGGTGCCGTTGCAGGACACCAACGATACCTTCATGGCCAACATGCAGAAAAACGGCACCTATTCGGTAGTGCCGCGCATTGCTGGCGGTGAGATCACTGCCGACAAACTGATCGCGATCGGCGTAGTGGCGAAGAAATACGACCTCTACACCAAGATCACCGGCGGCCAGCGGATCGACCTGTTCGGCGCGCAGTTGCATCAGTTGCCGGACATCTGGTCCGAGCTGATCGAGGCCGGTTTCGAAACCGGGCACGCCTACGGCAAATCGACCCGTACCGTGAAGTCTTGCGTGGGCAGCACCTGGTGCCGTTACGGCGTGCAGGACAGCGTGAAAATGGCCCTGACCCTCGAAGATCGCTACAAAGGCCTGCGCTCGCCGCACAAGCTCAAGTTCGCCGTTTCTGGCTGCACCCGTGAATGTGCCGAGGCGCAGAGCAAGGATGTCGGCGTGATCGCCACCGAGAACGGCTGGAACCTCTATGTAGCCGGCAACGGCGGCATGCGCCCGCGCCACGCCGAGCTGTTCGCCACCGACCTGGACGATGCAACCCTGATCCGTTACATCGACCGCTTCCTGATGTTCTACATCCGCACCGCCGATAAATTGCAGCGCACCTCGGTCTGGCGCGAAAGCCTGGAGGGCGGCCTGGATTACCTCAAGGACGTGATCATCAACGACAGCCTGGGGCTTGGCGCAGAACTTGAATCGCAGATGCAACTGGTGGTCAACCGCTACGAATGCGAATGGGCCAATGCCCTCAAAGACCCGGAAAAACTCAAGCGCTTCCGCACCTTCGTCAACGATCAACGCCCCGACCCGGACATTCATTTTGTCCAGGAGCGCGGTCAGCGCCGGCCGATCATGGCCGCCGAACTCAACCTTATCCCTGTCACCGAGGAGAATGCCTGATGAGCCAGTCCACTACCCAGCGTGTCGATGCCCTTGCAACCGCGGCCAATGCCCAGGCCTGGCAGGCGGTGTGCAGCCAGCAGGATCTGGTCAGCAATTCCGGCGTTGTCGTTTGGCTCGACGGCGCCCAGGTGGCGCTGTTCTACCTGCCGCAGGCCGAAGGTCGCACCCTCTATGCCATCGACAACCATGATCCGCAATCCGGCGCGAACGTGATTGGCCGCGGACTGATCGGCAGTCTCAAGGGTGATCTGGTGGTGGCGTCGCCGATCTACAAGCAGCACTTTCGTCTTGAAGACGGCAGCTGCCTGGAGTACCCCGAACAGCGCCTGCGGGTGTGGCCGGTGCGTCTGAACGCCGGCGTCGTGGAAGTTGCGGCGGCTTGACCGTCGCCCTGAACCGTATCGGAGAACGTTGATGAAAACAGCCGCACAGTTGCTGAAACTGAAGGTCGTGCAAAACCAGCAGGTGCACAGCATCGCACCGGATCAGATGGTCCTCGACGCCCTGAAAATGATGGCCGAGAAGAACGTCGGCGCGCTGCCCGTGATCGAAGAAGGGCAGGTGGTCGGCGTCATCAGCGAGCGCGACTATGCGCGCAAGGTGGTTTTACAGGGGCGTTCTTCGGTCGGCACGCCGGTGCGCGAGATCATGAGCGCGCCGGTGGTGACCGCCGACAGTTTGCAGAGTATCGAGCGCTGCATGGAGGTCATGACCGACAGTCATTTGCGTCATCTGCCGGTGCTGGAGGGCGGGGAACTGATCGGGCTGCTGTCGATCGGCGATCTGGTCAAGGAAGCCATCGTCGAGCAGGCCGATTTGATACGGCAACTCGAGCACTACATTCGCGGGCATTGAGCCCGCGCATACCGTAGGTCGCAAAAATCGGCTTGCGTGGAAATAAGTCTAAGTAACCGCTTGGAACAGTCGATAACCCCAACAGTAGGCAATTAGCCGACCACGCACCTGCCGACAGGGGAACCATCGAGTGTCCATAAAATTACGTTTGATCTTGTTGATCGGCACTGGCTTGCTCACCGCCCTGATCGTGAGTCTGGTCAGCTATGTCGGTAACACTCGGATGGCTGAAGCGGTGAGTGACAACGAGGTCAGCATGACCGCGCTGCGCAATCACCTCGAAGCCGACATGATGCACGATGCACTGCGCGCCGATGTGCTGTCGGCGATGCTGGTAGGGTTGGGCAAGAGCCCCAGCAGCAAGGCCGAGGTGCGCAGCTCACTCAATGAGCATGCCGCGCATTTTCGCGAGATGCTCGGTGACAACCTCAAGCTGCCGGTCAACGACACCCTCAAGGCCGCGCTGGACAAGATCAAGCCAAGCCTCGATACGTACATCAGTGCCGCCGAGCGCATTGTCGGGCTGGCGCTGGATAATCCGGATTCCGCACAACAGCAACTGGGCACGTTCAATAACGCGTTCAGCCAACTGGAAAGCCAGATGGCCACCCTCAGTGAGCTGATCGAAACCAACACCCAACAGACCAGCGCGGGCACTCGGCAAACCATCAGCAGTGCCAACTTCACCCTCGGTGCCGTACTCATTGCCAGCTTGTTGCTGCTGCTCGCCCTGGGACGTTCGGTCATCCTGAGCATCATGGGGCCGTTGCAGATCGCCAGCCGGATTGCTGACAGCATCGCCCATGGCAACCTGAGCGAGCCTATCGTCGAGCCCACCCGCAAGGACGAAGCCAGCACCTTGATTCGCAGCCTGGCGACCATGCAGCGTGACCTGCGCGGCATGATCGAAGTGGTTCGCAGCAACGCCCACGGCGTAAGCGGCATGAGCCAGCAGTTGAGCAGCGGTTGCCATCAGGTCGCGGGCAGCAGCCAGCAGCAAAGCGTTGCCGCCAGCACCATGGCCGCGGCGGCCAGCGAAATGACTGCGAGCATCGAAGAAATCACCCGGCATGCAGAGCGTGCACTGAACATGGCCAACCAGGCTGAGGAACTGGCCAAGGACGGCGGTCGGGTGATTCATCAAGTGGTCAGCGACATGGACGGGATTGCCCGTTCGGCGCAGCAGTCGGCCCAGGTGATCCGCACCCTGGACAAGGAGTCCGAGGGGATTTTCAGCATCATTCAGGTGATCAAGGGCATTGCCGATCAAACCAACCTGTTGGCGCTTAACGCCGCCATCGAGGCCGCCCGCGCCGGTGAGCAGGGCCGTGGTTTCGCCGTCGTCGCCGATGAGGTGCGCAGCCTGGCAGGTCGTACCAGCGCCTCCACCCAGGAAATCGCCACCATGGTCGCGCGCATCCAGCAAAGCACCCGCGAGGCGGTCAGCAGCATGGAGGCAGGCGTCGCACAGGTCGACAAGGGCATGGCGGTGACCGCCGACGTCGAGCGCGCCATCCGCGAAATCCTCCAGGCCACGCTCAACACCACGGAGCTGGTCAATGACATCAGCCGCACGATCGGCGAGCAGAGCCTGGCCAGTAACGAAATCGCGCACCAGGTGGAAATGATTGCCGGCATGTCCGAAGGCAACAGCAAGGTGATCAACCAGACCGCCTCGACCACCGATGAGCTGTCCAGCCTGGCCGGACAGCTCTCGCAGTCGGTGGATCGGTTTCGCCTTTGAGGCATCGGCTGGCCCTGTCATCAGGGCCAGTCAGCTCATCCAGTTGCCGCCATCGACGTTATAAGTCTGCGCCACGATGTAATCGCTCTCGGCCGATGCCAGGAAAATCGCCATGCCGACAAGGTCATCTGCCGTGCCCATGCGCCCGTACGGGACTTCCTCACCCGCCAGCCTTTTCTTTTCCCCTAGCGGGCGGTTTTCATAGCGGGCGAACAACGCGTCGACGCCGTCCCAATGCTCACCGTCCACCACCCCCGGCGCGATGGCATTCACGTTGATTCGATGGGGAATGAGGTTGAGACCGGCCGACTGCGTGAGGCTGATCACCGCCGCCTTGGTCGCGCAATACACCGCGACCAGTGCTTCACCGCGCCGCCCGGCCTGACTGGCCATATTGATGATCTTGCCGCCGTGGCCCTGGCGGATCATCTGTTTGGCCGCGGCCTGCAACGTGAACAGGGTGCCGGAAACGTTGATCGAGAACAGCCGTTCGTAGCTGTCGCGAGAAATCTCCGTGATCGGCGCGAGATCAAACAGCGCCGCGTTGTTGATCAGGATGTCGAGCTTGCCTGCGGTGGCGATCACCGTGGCGATGGCTGCGTCGATGGATTGCTGATCGGTCACGTCCATCTCGACTGCATAGGCATTGGGTCCCAACTCGGTTGCCGTGGCTTGGGCACGTTCTAGGTTGATGTCGGCAATCGCGACCGTAGCGCCTTCGCGGATATAGGCTTGCGCGAACGTCCTGCCTATTCCTCTGGCGGAACCGGTAATCAGGGCGCTTTTTCCTTCTAGACGTTTCATTGTTTCCATCCAATCGTTAGAGCTAAAGAGACGCCCGTTGAGGGCATTAAAAATGGTCGTGCGAAGACCCCGCAGTGATTGCGTCACGCCGTTGCTACTTGGGATAACCGGCGCGCTTCATCTCGCGTTCGGTGCTTTGCTGCGCGGAGGCCAGGGCCTGTTCCACCGGCATCTGCCCGGTGAGCGCCGCGGATACCAGCTTGCCGACCGACGTGCCAATCGCCTGGAATTCGGGAATGGTCACGTATTGGATACCGACGTAGGGCACGGGCTGGACTGACGGGTGAGCCGGGTCGGCGTTCTGCATCATTTTCAGCGTGACACCGGCGAAGGGCGCCGCCTGCAAATAGGCGTCGCTGTAGGTCGACATGCGGGTGCCCGGCGGTACGTTGCTGATGCCATCCGTCTCGGCAACCAGTTGGATGTATTCCCTGGAGGTGGCCCAGGTCACAAAGGCTTTGGCAGCTTCCTTGTGTTTGGATGTCGCCGGGATGGCCAGTGACCAGGCATAGAGCCAGGACGAGCCTTTGTCGGTGACTTCTGTTGGCGCGGCGACGAAACCAACATCATTGGCCACCTTGCTTTGCGTTGTGTCGGTGATGAAGGAGCCGGCGACGCTGGCATCGACCCAGATTGCGCATTTGCCACTGTTGAACAGGGCGAGCGTCTCATTGAAGCCATTGCTCGACACACCCGGTGGGCCGTACTGCTTGAGGGTGTTGACGTAGAAGTTGGCGGCGGCAGTCCATTGCGGCCCGGTGAGTTGCGGCTGCCACTGTTCATTGAACCAGCGCGCGCCAAAGGCGTTGGACATGGTCGTCAGCAGCGCCATGTTCTCACCCCAACCGGCCTTGCCGCGCAGGCACATTCCATACTGTTCTTTATCCGGCCGGTGCAGCTTGCCGGCGAACTCGCCGAGCTGCGTCCAGGTCGGGTGCTCGGGCATGCTCAGGCCGGCGTTCTTGAACAGGTCGGTTCGGTAATAGGTGACGGTGCTTTCGCCATAGAACGGCAGGGCATAGAGCGTGTCGTTGACCGATAACCCTTGGCGAACCGCAGGGAAAATATCTTCGAGGTCATAGCTGGCGGGCAGGTCCTTTATTGGCTCCAGCCAATGCTTGGCGCCCCACAAGGGTGTTTCGTAAGTGCCGATGGTGAGCACGTCGAACTGGCCGCCCTGAGTGGCTATGTCGGTGGTCAGGCGCTGACGCAACACGTTCTCTTCAAGCACCACCCAGTTGAGCTTCAGGTCGGGGTGCAGCTGTTCGAAAGTTTTGGACAGTCGCTGCATGCGGATCATGTCGCTGTTGTTCACGGTGGCGATGGTCACCGTTTCAGCAGCCTGGCAGAGCAGGGCAGAGCACAGGCCGGCGGACAGAAAAAGCGCGCTTGGAATGATCTTCATCGTGATCTCCGCTCTGCGCCTTGGGCGGCAGAAGCTTTATTGTTGTTGTAATCCACGAGGCGGGTCATAGCCGCACCGGGATGACCACAGAATTGCAGCTACCCAAGCAGCGAACAAATGAATGGCATACGCGCCGCTGATACTTTTTTGACCGTGGAAAAAAGTATCAGTGGGCGCCATGTAGCGCGCTAGGCACTGGGCGTCGTTAATGCGAGTCTCATGTCAGCGTCCCGAGACTTCGACTCGTCCCGGGCTTCGCGGTACCTTGATAAAACCAACAAAAACGGAATCGCCAGGGTGATGAACCATCACGTAACCGCAGACAAGCCACCAGCGCTTGAAGTCATCCTCAACGAGCCCCAGCACAGCTTTCGTTGGTACGAACACGACTATCCCTTCGACCTGGCGCGCTGGAACCATCATCCGGAGTTCGAGATCCACCTGATCCGCGAAGGCAGCGGTCGGCTTCTGGCTGGTGACTACATCGGCGTATTCGAAGCCGGGCATGTCGCCCTCATCGGCCCGGGCCTGCCTCACGACTGGATCAGCGATCTGGGCAAAGGTGAGGTGATTACCGGCCGTGACGTGGTGTTGCAGTTCGATGGCCAGATGCTGATGCAACTGCGTGACAAGGTCCCGGAACTCAGCGAGTTACAAAGCCTGTTTCGCCAGGCGGCGCAGGGCATCGAATTTCAAGGCAACACCCGCAAGAAGGCGGCCCGACTGCTGGAAGAAATCGGCCAGTGCCATGGCTTGCAGCGACTGTGCCTGTTCCTGTCGTTGCTGCAACTGCTGGCATCGGCCCCCGACAGCGAGAGACAGACGCTTGCCAGCCTGCAGTACGCGCCCATGCTCGACGCATTGACGGCTCAGCGCATGAGCATTGTCTTCGACTACATCCTGAACGACCTCGCTGACGAGCTGCGGATGTCGGTCATCGCCCAGCGCCTGGACATGAACGAGCCGGCCTTCTCCAAATTCTTCAAGCGCGCCACCGGCCATACCTTCGTCGACCTGACGCGCAAACTACGAGTCCAGCGCGCCTGCCGTTTGCTGGCGCAAAGCAGTTTCAGCGTTGCCGATATCTGCTTTGAAGTGGGGTACGCCAACTTGTCGAATTTCAATCGGCACTTTCGCCATGAAATGCACGAGACGCCCAGCGAGTATCGACAGCGGTTGCAGCGTGCATCTTGCGGTGGGTAGCGCTTTCTGTGGCGCTGAAGTGTTAGTCTCGAAAGCAACCGGGTAGTGGCGTTAGCGCATCTGGAATTATTTTCTTCCAGTTCTTGACATGCCTTTCGAACCAGTCCAGAATTGCGTCCATTCCTGATTCAGGAACACGAAAACCCCTTAGATTTCAAAGGGTTGGAAGCTAGATTAGAATCTTGTTTCCAGATGCGAGTTTACACGTTTGGTGTTGTGCTACTCAACATCAGATGTTTGAGGCCGAATAGCAAAATGGTTATGCAGTGGATTGCAAATCCACCTACGCCGGTTCGATTCCGACTTCGGCCTCCACTATTAAAAACCCCGTAGATCAATGATCTACGGGGTTTTTTTATGCCTTCAGGAAAGTGAAGTGTTCCGCATGAATGGATTGCGTTGTTGGCTTTACGATGGGCCCACACGCGGTGATAAACCTTTTTTATCCCTCGAGCTGAGTGACCGAGCGGGGCACTTGCGTCAGTGATATCGTCAATTTCACTAGCCGTCTTCGGTCGGTTTCACGGAACTGAAATTTGCTAATCGTCGCTGAAAGCTCAAGGTCACCATCCGCGGCAGCCTTCGTGGCATCTGAAGATAGGTACAGAAGCTACTTCACCACTTTGCCAGTATGGCAAGGGCAGGGGTTCCAATCCCTGCGTGATAGTTGAGTGTATTGGAGTAATCGTTATAGGGGGGGTTAAGAGCTGGCAGTTTCTACTTGTTTGATTCTGTTGATGGTCTTTGCAGTGCGGTAGCGGGCTACTACAATTCTCCCGGCGCGAAGGCCGTACGTTTCTACTGTTTTATGTAGTACATAGCAAATGACTACAAGGATCATGACTATTTGTATTTTTTGCGGGATATAGGTGATTCCCAAGTTGCTCACGACTTCTGCCAAATAAGGCCATGCCCAGTTATGGAATAAATAGACTGAGTACGTCAGGTTTGAGGTGAGCCTGATAAGTGGGCCATCTTGTATTCTGTCTCGAATCAGCCATGCAGAGAAGAAAATAGCCAGTGCATACATCGAGTGATTATTGTTATTGAATGATGGCTGGATTTTGGTCGTCATAGTCCAGAATGCCAAGACGATGCATATCATTAATGCGATGCAGGCATTCTTATTGGCTTTGCCGGTTTCCAGCAGATAAATACACGATCCTAAAAAGAGGAACGGAGCATAAAGCGTGGTGTATCCGAGGGTGAGCCCTGGTGAGTTAGGGAATGGCGAAGAGAAATACAAGGTTGCAGCAATAGCGCCAAATATCATTGGAAGGTACTGCTGCTTGCGCATCAGGCCGGACGCCTTGAATAGCGCCATCAACACATAAAAAGCAACCTCAATCCGCAACGTCCATTCAACACCAGATAGTGAGGTTGGAATTGCAAACAGGTCACCTAAAAGAAGGAGGTGTGGAATCCATTGCCAGGCTGGAGGGAGCGGGATTCCATTAACGAATTTATTTACCAGCGCCTCGCAGATGACGGCGAAAATAAATAATGGATAAATTCTGAAAAAACGTTTTATGAGAAACTCTGTTGTGTTCTCGGACTGGAGTACATGCGTTATGACGTAGCCAGATGTAATGAAAAAAACGATTACCCCTGCAGCACCAGACCAAACTAATGGAGAGATTGCCGATAAAACATACCGTAAAGAGATATGTAGTGATTCATCGATAGATGCATAGTAGACGTCTGGGAACATTCGGTGGCCGACGAGCACGCCAATAAAGGCAAATATTCGCATGCAATCCAAAAATACAATTCTATCCATGATTTGATTAGGCATATAAAACCGAGAATGTTATTTGTTTTTTTGAGCGCTAAATTGGTGAGTCGCGCCGATCGATGCGGATTCTACACCAAATCACTGGACGCATCTTGGCAAAATGCCATTATTGTTGCTGTGCAACAATTATTGAAGATCCTCTCCGACGCCGGCACCAGCGTCGGCGTTTTTGCACCTGCCCTTAACGTGGCGATGAGGCGGTTCCAGATCGACCGCTAACGAGCATTTCCGCAAGCAATCGATGAGGACACATATCGCGCCGAAATGCTCACTGAGGGTTGGACCGAGTACCCAACCTGAGCAGTTTAAATATGGCGCTGGCGCGAGCCGTGATCATGGCCTTTTCCTGCACCCTGGGAGATGACCAATAGGGTTTTTTGCTGATCTCGAACTCATCGTAAAGACTGGGGTACAGCGTTTCTGCCGGTCGCTCGGCTCCAAACTTGATCATCCAGGTTGCCCTTCCGTTGGCGTTTAGTACGGCAAGGCTAGTCGATTAAAGCGTCTTTGCTTGTCGTTTTTGGTATCAATTGGTAACTCGGCATCAGGTCTATTTTCGGACGAGGTTGGCGCGATGAGTCACAAAATCAGGCGCCGGGTAGCTCCGCAGCCATGGAGCAGTCCCGTGTGCCGCGCGGCTTACAGAACCTTGAAAATCAGTAGCTTGCGGAACGATAATGATGCTAACCTATTGAAATAGCTTGTTTTGTTGATCGATTGAAGATCCACCTACATCGGTTCGATTCCGACTTCGACCTCCACTTTAAACGAGCTCCGTAGGTCCATGATCTACGGAGCTTTTTTATTTTCGCAGTCCTGCAAGATTTAGTCTTGAAAAGGGGGTTGTGAACTTGCTTCACCGGGGCGGGATGTATATATTTCCCCCTCTGTTGCACAAGCGCTACCGCCCGAATGGCGAAACTGGTAGACGCATGGGACTTAAAATCCCCCGCTCGTAAGGGCGTGCCGGTTCGATTCCGGCTTCGGGCACCATCTAAAATCAAGGGTTTGCGGGCGAAAGCTAATGCAAACCCTTGTTTGTTTCTGGTCCGCAATTCACTAAAAGTGATGGCCTTGACGACCAATTCAGTTGTGGTGCGATCACGCTCGAGCTTGGCGTACTCCATGATCACCGTAATCGCTGCCAGAGGGATTTCTTTTCGGTCCTTTCGTCAGTGTCGTAATAATAGAAGACCCGCCCGCTGGCTTTCTTACGCTCTCGCAGCCGGGCTTGAGCCGGATTTACTTGGTCGTCGTCCCATGTCAGCTGGCCTTACGTGTTTCATACGGTTTTTTCCGCTTCAAGCGTACCGACTGCGGTCACTGCCATCGCGGTAACACTTGGCCAGCCGTTCACTTTGGTCGTGTGTTGGACGTCATTCTTCTTCAAGTTGAGGATCTGACCTGCCTTCGTCCGCGCGCCGGTAAGCTCGCAAACCTCCTCGTGGGATAGAAACTGGATGTTCATGAGCTGCTCCGTACCGCGCGTGGCGGCAGAAGGCGGTTGTCATGCTGGCCAGCCAAGAGGAAGACTGTTCTCGCGCATCAGGTGGGGCGGCAGGTCCTCCTGCATGCCTGGCTTATGCTGTTCTTCTTCACGCGTTTCAGCTCGTTGAGCCGCTCGACCTCTTTGTTGATGGCATCGATATCGCTTTCGATATTGCGGCGCAGCATGACGATGTTGTCGGCCTTCATCTCGAACTCACCCAGGATTGCATCTACGGTGTCTTGCAAGGCCTCTTTCAGGCCCTCGTCGTCGGTGTCGGCCATGGCTTGAAGTTCGGCCATCCGGTCGGTGAGCTTGCCCTCTTTGCCCATATACCAACGCTCAATCTTCACCGTGTGCAGCTTGGCGTTAATGAGCAGCGCGCCGGGCCATTCTTTTGTGGGGGCCTGGAGCGGTGCACCCTCGTCGAAGCGCTCCTCAATCAGGCATTGACAGATCCCGATCCGGCCTCACAAGGAGCTGGCCATGAGTAATATCGACTGGTCCCAACTGATTGCCGTCGAGATGAAGGCTGCTGCCGCCGCGCTGCACCTGGTGGAAGCCAAGGCCGAATTGGCTGCAAAGAACGCTGTCGCGGTAACGCAGATCACGCGAGTTCAAGATCGCATCGACACGCCTGGTTACGGCATCGACGCCGGCGAGGCGACCGAAGAGGACGAGGCTACTGGTGAACCTTAAAGCCTGGAAGGCCTATAAGTTCGCCGTGGGCAAGGTAACCACGAAGCCAGGCTGGAATGCCTCGCCGGTTTGGCCGATTGTTCCAGCCGTACCGGTGATTGTTGCGGGCCCTGAGTCTCGATCAGCCGAATCCTTGTAGTGGCTTGCGCCGTTAATTCAGGATGGCTGGCGTCAGCTTCTCGGCAAACATCGCGGAGCCTTCTTCGGTAAGGTGGGCTATGTCGAAGGCTGCCGGAGTGCCGTCAGGTGTTGTCAGCGGGCACTTGTACCCCGGGCACTGATGTCCATGACCGATATAAATTTGACGTCCTGTCGATTTGAGAAGCGTGGACGCATCACGTTATTGGAGTTGTCGAGAAAGGCGTGCTCGAGTTCTTCGCTCGAAAGAAAGTCCTCACGGCCTGCCTTGATTCTTTCTGCAACCATTGCTGGCACGTTGAGCTTGTAAAGCGGAGCCTCGCCAAGGATTACCAGCTTTATGCCGGTGTCTGACAGCCTGCGAATGGTTAGCTCCAATAGATCCATGGTCACGTCATTGGCTACCCAGTTTGCAGCCATAATGATTATTTCCGGTTTCTCCTTGAGGATAACCGGCAAAGCCATTTCATTAAAAGCACCGCATCTTGGGTTTGATAGAACCGTGACGCCCATGATTGGCGGGCATGATTGGGCCGTAAGAAAGCCAAGAGAATAACCTTGCTGTTTTAAAGTTTTTGATAGTCCAGAAATATACTGTGCTGCGTGACTATCGCCCCATAGCATTACCTTTTTAGTGTTGCCGCTAGGTAGGCAAGAGCTTATATCAACAATTCCTGGAGCTTGATCTGCGGTTTGAAAGCAAGTGCCGGACTTATATAGGATCTTTGTGTTGTAATTAAGATATGAGAGTGCCTTTTTGACGCGGTGGTCAGCCCCTCCAGCAAACCCTCCCTTGTAAACGGTCAGCCCTGAGATAAACACTACAGAAGCAAGCGCCACAAAAGATACGCCAAGGACTTTTTTCGGGCGCTGTATCGAGCTACGACCTCTAAACGGCCGCTCGATGTATCGGAAATTTAGGTAAGCAAGGAGCACCGAGACAGCAAATGCTGCCGCCGCGAATGTGTACTGATCAGCATACGGGAATGCCCTTTTGCCGAAAACGATAACAGGCCAATGGACCAAATAAAGCGAATAGGAAATTCTGCCTATGGACGCAAGAACTTCATTCCCCAGGACCCTTTGGGACAGGGTGTTTTTCTGCTCGCCGGCATAGATTATCAGCGCTGCCCCGATGCATGGGAGGAGCGCGGCAAGGCCTGGGAATAGGGTTGCCTTGTCATAGCCAAAAACTGCAACGCAAATGCAGATCAAGCCGAAAGCACAAGCCAAAACTGAGATGGTCTTGCTCGGCGTACTACGGCGTCCTGGCAGTGCAAGTGCGCTACCAATCAGCATCTCAAAAGCCCTGAATGGCAGAAGGTAGAACGCTGCGGACGGGTCTGTCGTCAGAAGCCATGCTGACGACGCCATGGATGCAAGCAGGAGCGAGAAAATAACGACTCGAAGGTTTCGCGACGATGCGGCCATGGCGATGGCGAGCAAAGGAAACAGGATATAAAACTGCTCTTCCACGCCGAGCGACCAAAGATGCAGCAGCGGGATCTCTGTGGCCGAAGGGCCGAAATAATTCAATGTCGCATAGAAATATATATTTGCCGAAAACAATGCGGTTGAAATTACAGACTTCGCATAGCTCACAAGCTCACTCGGGTAAAGAAGATATCCTGCGCAAATTGAGCAAGCCACAAGTACCGATAACAGTCCCGGCAAAATTCGACGAGCGCGCCGTACATAGAAATTAGTTATCGAAAAAGACCCTGCGAATGTTTCCGTGTAGATGATCTTGCTGATTAAGAAGCCAGATATCACAAAAAACACATCCACGCCGACGAAACCGCCGGGGAATAAGCCAAGCCCAAGATGAAAAATCACAACGCTCAAAACTGCAATGGCGCGCAGACCGTCAATGTCTGATCGGTACTTTAAGTGATGAGGCGTTTGTTTTAGCGAGCTTAGTTTTGAGCTGGCAATAGATGTCATCGTTGGAAATTCCATGTGTTCAGGTCTGTCTCCTGGGCGCGCACATCCTACCCGATCGAAGAATTACCGGCGACACCTTGCCGCACTACGTTTATTTATTTCGGAGAAAGCGTATGTCCATCACCGCGCAGCAACTGCTGCAGATCCTCCCGAACGCCGGCAAACAAGCCGGCGTTTTTGCGTCTGTGTTGAATTTGGCGATGGACCGATACCAGATCAATACCCGGCTGCGGATGGCGGCCTTAATTGCCCAGGTGGGGCATGAGAGCGGCCAGTTCCGCTGTGTGCGTGAACTTGGCGGCGACCAGTAACTGAGCAAGTACCGGTCATCCCAGAACAGCCGGGCACCATGAATATCAAGGGCTTGCATGAGGTTTCTCATGCAGGCCCTTAGTTTTTTCCGCAATCAAAAAATCTTTTCCGCAAAGAATCGGTCGGGTCGACATGGGCCAAGGGCAGCAAAGGCCTTGTCGTCGATGATCTCCTCGCTGGCAAGGCGGCCCACTATCGCAGCCAGGGCGACTCCGGGATGCATGGTGCAGACGTACACCCCGCCGATAGTGGGTAAATACCCGATGATAGGGATGCCGTCGACAGCCATCGGCCTGAGTCCGACGCAAGCCAATTCCGGCTCAATGGAAACAACGCCGTGAAGTTCGTTCTGGATGGCCTTGGCGGTTCTTTGCGCTATTGCTGTCGGCTGGTTTTCCAAAGCGGCGCCCAAATAATCTTCCGCTGCCAGCAACGTACCCTCCGTGCTTTGCCTCACCTCCATTTCAGGGCTGGAGATGATGGTGTTCACGAGATTGGGTTGTGTCTTGTAGCGGATGAATATGGCAGGAGAGGCTTCTATTGGAACGGGCGCGTTTAGCATCTGTGTCAGTTTGGTGATGCCAGCCCCTGCGGCCAGTACGACAATGTCGGCTTCGATGATGCCCGTTGCGGTTTCGACTCCCGTCACCTTCGCATTCCGAGTGGTAAAGCCGAGCACCCGAGTCTGCGTGAGAACCTTTGCCCCATGAGCCTGGGCAGCTGCGATCAAGGCATGGGTGGCCGCTACAGCATCCAGCGCGCCTTCTTGCGCTGCATACAAGGCATGCTGAGGGGGATTCTTGAGGTTGGGCTCAAGGGTGGAAATCCGCGAGCGCGATACCGGTATTGCCGAGGGCTGGCTGCCTGAGGCTTGCTGCATGCCATCTGAGTCCGCGCCATAAGACAGGGAGCCTGTCCAGCGTATCTTCAGGCCAGGCAGCTCCGTTTCGAGTCGGCGATACTCTTCGATTGCTGCATCACGCAACTGTGCAATGGGATCGGGCCCGTTGTGTGAAGTATTGATCCATGCGAATGAGCTTCCAGTCACGCCGCACGCTATGCCTCCAGCCTCGACCAGAATGACATTCGCGCCCTTGCTGGTCAGGTGATACGCGAGGGACGCACCCACGATGCCCGCGCCAATGACAACAACTCTTTTGTCCGTGCCATCTCTCATATCAGCCTCCGTTCTGTGAGCAGGCAAAATCCGAAGGGTCGAACCGATCGGTCGTGTCCATCCGGATACTTCGCAGGCCCACCGTTTCCAGGTGTGACGCGTATAAAGGCTCCGAAAAATAGCTGATCAGGATGGAGCGACGGCGCGCGCCGATCGAGTTCAGACTGCCCGCATGCACTAAATCGGCATCAAACACCAGGATGTCACCCGCGGAGCCTGAAAGCTGCACTGACCGGGACTCGTCATTGAAGTCGAATGGCGGCGCTTCCTGGTCAGGGCGATGGCTGCCGGGGACGATACGTGTTGCGCCGTTCTCGGGGCCATAATCGTCGAAGTAAGCAATGGCGTTCACAATGTCGCCTGGCCGTTGGGCCGACAAGTCGCGGTGCAGCAGCTGATGACCGCCACCAGCAAGGGGCTCGCGACCCTCCACCTGCGAGAGGAAAAACCGTTCTCCGATCAGCTCACCAACCACCATCAGCAGTTCCGGCAGACGACACACCGCCTGAATCTTCGAATCAGAATCCAGCAGCGAATGGCGCCAATCCATGCCACGCGGCACTGGCCATTGGTCCGCCGGCTTCACGCCCGCATCGAACACGGCACGAAGGTCACCCAGCCACTCGGCCGGGATCGCTCGACGGAGCAGCGCAAAGCCATCTCGATGGAGTTGTTCGCGGTCAGTCATGGATTCCTCAATTCCCTTGCCACCAACGCATCAAAAGTCCTGCAGTTGCGCGCGCAACTGATGGACATCATAGAAGAACAAAGTGGACAGCCTGTTCTTTGCGCTCGTTCAGATCTGTTCCAGCAACCAGGTACGGAACGCGATAAGCGATGGCAGCATTTCGTTGCGCGGCGGGTAGGTCAGGTAGTAGCTGCGCTGGCTGGCGAACGGCTGGTCGAGGCTGATCAGCTCTGCGTTGGCCAGCTCGTCGGCCACTAGAATACGTGGCACCAAACCGATGCCGATGCCGGCCCTGACGGCCTGGATCAAGTGCGAGGTGAGTTCGAAACTCGGTCCCAGCCGCATCATTCGATGGGGCAGGCCGTGGTGGCTGAACCACTCGCCCCAGACGTTGGCGTTGTTTGCGACGTTGAGCAGTGTCTGTGCGCCAATGCGCTCCGGCGTCCAGGCGTCGTGGAGCTCGGCCGCTTCTGGAGAAATGACCACCATCAGTTCTTCGGTGTGCAGGCGATGGCTGATCAGGCCCGGCAAATCGGCATTGCCGACGACGATCGCGGCATCGATACCGCTGGTTTCGAAGTCGATGGCATCGATCCGTGAATTGATGTGCACCAGCATGCCGGGATGGGTTTTGTAGAAGTCATGTAGGCGCGGCAATAACCACTTCGAGCCAAAGGTCGGCAAGGTGGCCAGGCGCAAGGTGCCGCTGCCGGATTGATAAGCCATGGCTTGCAGCGTGGCGCTGCGGATGCGTCCGAGCGCTTCGCTCATTTCCCGCTGGTAGAGACGACCGACATCGGTCAACTGCACTTGCCGGCCTTCACGGCGAAACAGCGTCAGGCCCAGTTGCTGTTCCAGTGCCTGGACTTGCCGGCTCACGGCGCTTTGGGTCAGAGACAGTTCCATCGCGGCGCGGGTGTAGCTTTCATGGCGGGCCGCGGCCTCAAAGGCCAGCAGCAACGACATCGAGGGCGTGAGGTGACGGTAATTCATTCGTAAAAGTCATCGATAGCGGCAGGATTATCCGTTTGTCCGGCGCCAGAGCCTACAGGATCATTGGCGTAGCCGACGACCTGAGGCTGACCCATTAATGCTCAGGCGACAAGTGTTTTGATTTTTTCCCATGATTAGACCGACAAGAGAACAGCCTGCGATGATCGCTCAGTTACCCACCGTTGCACTCGCGGCAGACTACCCGGAATTTCTTCAGGCCCTGCGCGCCAGCGGCTTTCGTGGCCAGCTCAGCGCCGACTACGCCACTCGCACCGTGCTGGCGACCGACAACTCGATTTACCAGCGCCTGCCGCAAGCGGCGGTGTTCCCCATGGACGCGGACGACATCGCACGCATCGCGACCTTGATGGCCGAACCACGCTTTCGCCAGATCAAGCTGACCCCGCGAGGTGGCGGCACGGGCACCAACGGCCAGTCATTGACCGATGGCATCGTGGTCGACTTGTCGCGGCACATGAACACCATCCTCGAAATCAACGTCGCCGAGCGTTGGGTGCGGGTGCAGGCGGGCGTGGTCAAGGACCAGCTGAATGCCGCGCTCAAACCCCATGGGCTGTTCTTCGCCCCGGAGCTGTCGACGTCCAACCGCGCCACCGTCGGCGGCATGATCAACACCGATGCCAGCGGCCAGGGGAGTTGCACCTACGGCAAGACCCGCGATCACGTGCTGGAACTGCACAGTGTGCTGCTCGGTGGCGAGCGCCTGCACAGCCGGCCTCTGTCCGACGCGGAGCTGGAAGTGGCCTGCACGCAACCCGGCCGCATCGGCGAGGTGTACCGGACGGCGCGGCACATTCAGGAAACCCAGGCCGACCTGATCGAGTCGGTGTTCCCCAAACTCAACCGCTGCCTGACCGGTTACGACCTGGCGCATCTGCGCGACGAGCACGGGCGTTTCAACCTCAACAGTGTGCTGTGCGGTGCGGAAGGTTCGTTGGGTTACATCGTCGAAGCCAAGCTCAACGTGCTGCCGATTCCCAAGTATTCGGTGTTGGTGAACGTGCGCTACAGCAGCTTCATGGATGCGTTGCGCGACGCTAATGCGTTGTTGGCGCACAAGCCGTTGTCCATCGAAACCGTGGACTCCAAAGTGTTGATGCTGGCGATGAAAGACATCGTCTGGCACAGCGTCGCCGAGTACTTCCCGACGGACGCCGGGCGCGCGACGCTGGGCATCAATCTGGTGGAGTTCAGCGGGGAAGACCTGGCGGAGGTGAATGCTCGCGTGGCGTCGTTCGTGGAGCATCTGCAGGCCGACACGACGATTGAGCGACTGGGCCACACCCTGGCCGAGGGGGCCGAAGCCGTGACCCGCGTATACACCATGCGCAAACGCTCGGTCGGGCTGCTGGGTAACGTCGACGGTGAGGTTCGCCCGCAGCCTTTCGTCGAAGACACCGCCGTGCCGCCGGAGAAACTGGCTGACTACATCGCTGAGTTCCGCGCCTTGCTGGATAGCCATGGCCTGGCCTATGGCATGTTCGGTCACGTCGATGCCGGTGTGTTGCATGTACGTCCGGCGCTGGATATGAAAGATCCGGCCCAGGCCGCTCTGGTCAAGCCGATTTCCGATGCAGTGGCGGAGCTGACCCGGCGTTATGGGGGGCTGCTGTGGGGTGAGCACGGCAAAGGTTTGCGTTCGGAATATGTCCCCGATTTTTTTGGCGAGCTGTACCCGGCGCTGCAATCGCTCAAGGGAGCGTTCGACCCGCACAATCAGCTCAATCCCGGCAAAATCTGCACTCCGCCGGACGCCGCCCAAGGCTTGCTCAAGGTCAACGAAGTCACGCTGCGCGGTGATCTGGATCGGCAAATCGACGAGCGCGTCTGGCAAAGCTTCGGCACCGCCGTGCACTGCAACGGTAACGGCGCCTGCTACAACTACGATCCCAACGATGCGATGTGCCCGTCGTGGAAAGCCACCCGTGAACGCCAGCATTCACCAAAGGGCAGGGCCTCATTGATTCGCGAGTGGTTGCGTCTGCAAGGCGCGGCGAATATCGATGTGCTGCAAGCGGCCCGAGGCAAGTTGTCGTGGCTGAGCGGGTTGCCAACGCGGTTGCGCAATAACCTTGCGCGCTCGCGCGGCGAGGCGGATTTCTCCCATGAGGTCTACGACGCGATGGCGGGGTGTCTGGCCTGTAAATCCTGTGCGGGACAATGCCCGGTCAAGGTCAATGTGCCGGAATTCCGTTCGCGATTTCTGGAGCTGTACCACGGTCGTTATCAACGCCCGCTGCGCGACTATCTGATTGGCTCTCTGGAGTTCACCCTGCCTTACATGGCCTACGCGCCAGGTGTGTACAACGCGGTGATGAGCTCGAAATGGGTGAGCCGTCTGCTTGAGCGACAGGTCGGTATGCTCGACAGTCCGTTGATCAACCGCCATAACTTGCAGGCCACGTTGACCCGCTGCAAGGTCGCTGTCGCCAGTGTGCCAGCCTTGCGCGAGCTCACTGTCGCGCAACGTGAGCGCAGCGTGGTGCTGGTGCAGGACGCCTTCACCCGGTACTTCGAAACCCCGTTGCTGGCGAGCTTCATCCAGTTGGCGCATCAGCTGGGTTATCGGGTGTTTCTGGCGCCCTATAGCGCCAACGGCAAGCCTTTGCATGTGCAGGGTTTCCTCGGTGCGTTCGCCAAGGCGGCGATCCGCAACGCCCATCAGCTCAAGACGCTCGCCGACTGCGGAGTGCCGCTGGTGGGGCTGGACCCGGCGATGACCCTGGTCTACCGCCAGGAATATCAGAAAGTACCGGGGCTCAACGATTGCCCAAAGGTCCTGCTACCCCAGGAATGGCTCTGCGATGCGTTGCCGGAAAATCCGCATCCAGCGACTGATACATTCCGCTTGTTGGCGCACTGCACCGAGAAAACCAATGTCCCGGCCAGCACTTCGCAATGGGAGATCGTTTTTGCCCGGCTCGGGCTCAAGCTGACGACTGAGGCGACCGGCTGCTGCGGCATGTCTGGAACCTACGGTCATGAAGCCCGGAACCAGGACACCTCGCGGACCATTTTCGAGCAGTCATGGGCCGGCAAGCTGGACAAAAAGGGTGAGGCGCTGGCGACGGGATACTCCTGCCGCAGTCAGGTGAAGCGCTTCGCCAACACGCAATTGCGCCATCCACTGGAGGTTGTGCTGGAGCGCATTGTTCAGCCAGTTCGCTGATGCAAACGCTGCGGCTGATTGCACGCAGCATCAGTTCCTTGGCGCGGCGCTCTTGCCCGTCGGACGAGGCGCCCACGGGCGCGCCAAGGTGCATTGATGGTCTGGATTCACCTGTCAGGAGTGAGCCGGGTAATCCACGTATCCACGCTGATCGCCACCGAAGAAGGTGCTCGGATCCGGCGCATTGAGCGACAACCCGTCGCGAATTCGTCGTGGCAGATCAGGGTTGGCCAGAAACGGTCTGCCGAACGCGATGATGTCCGCGCGGCCGTCGATCAAGGCCTGTTCCGCCGTCTCGGGGTCGTAGCCACCGGCGATCATCAGCACGCCGTCCCACGCTGCACGCAGTTGGCCGATGATTGCATCCCAGCGCGGATCGAAGTTCTCGTCCTTGACGGTGCCGACGACGGCAGGCTCGACGAGGTGCAGGTAGGCCAGATTCCACTGGTTCAACGAACGTACGATGTGGCCGAACGTAGCTTGCGGCGTCTCATCGCCCATGCCCATGAAGCGTCCCATCGGCGTGAGGCGTACCCCCACGCGCTGCGCACCGACTTCGTCGACGACGGCAGCAACCACTTCCAATAACAGGCGCGCACGGTTTTCCAGGCTGCCGCCATAGCTATCCTCGCGCTGGTTACTGTTGCTGTTGATGAACTGATCCAACAGATAGCCGTTGCCGGCGTGAATTTCCACGCCATCCATTCCGGCACTCAGCGCATTGCGCGCGGCCCGGCGGTAGTCGTTGATGATGTCAGCGATCTCCGAGGTTTCCAGTGCCCGCGGAACCGGCACATCGCCCCACACACCGTTGCCATCCGCGTCGACGATGAACGTCTTGCCCGGCACGGGTAATGCGCTCGGGGCCACTGGAAGGGCATTGTCAGGCTGGAAACTTGGGTGCGACACGCGGCCCACGTGCCAGAGTTGCATGAAGATCAAACCGCCGGCCTCGTGCACCTGGCTGCTGACTTCGCGCCAGGCCTGTACCTGCTCATCGCTGTAGATTCCCGGGGTCCAGGCATAGCCCTGGCCCTGTCGGGAGATTTGCGTCGCCTCGGTGATGATCAATGCGGCGCTCGCACGCTGACGGTAATATTCGGCGTTCATGGCCGTCGGGACATCGCCCGGTTGCCCGGCACGAGAGCGTGTCAACGGCGCCATCGCCACTCGGTGCGGGAGTGTGTATGGCCCCAATGCGATGGGTTGGAACAGTTGCTGCGTCATAGAATTTCTCCAGGTTTCGAAAAGAGGGGGCAGGGCGGCGATGGACGCTCGGCCAGGCACCGTATGGCCGTAAGTTAATCCGCTGCATGCCGCTTGATAATCCGCAAAAGCCTCTACGCTGCATTGCGTGAAACGCAACGCTGCGCAGGGTCAGGACGGTTGCTCTGAACGGGTCAGAGGAAGGTTCAGCCAGCGTCGGCCGGTAGCGTTCGCCACGGCATTGCCGAGGGCGGCGGCCATCGGTCCCTGGACGATTTCGGCGGCGCCGAGAAACGGTTGTCCCGGCTGGTCGAGCAGATGAACGTCGACCTTTCTGGGTAGCTGCGAAAAGCGCAGGATCGGGTAGCCACTCCAGTCGTAGCTGCGAATTCCCCCGGCGTCATAGGCGACTTTTTCATACAGCGTCCAACTGGTGGACTGTACGATCCCGCCTTCCACCTGGTTGCGCAGGCCATCGGGATTGACGATTTGCCCGACGTCTACCGCCGTGACGACGTGATCGACCTGCACCTCGCCTGTCTGCGGATGCACCTGCAAGCGCACCGCGATCGCGCAATAGCCCATGATGTTTTTGTAGCGGGCAAACGCGAAGCCGATGCCCGCACCCGGCTCGCTGTTCTTTTGCGACCAGTCGATGGCGTCGCGCACGCGCTCCACCACGGCCCGCGCCCGGGGATCCGCCAGATGGGCAAGGCGCAAGGCCACCGGATCGCTCCCGGCCCTGGCGGCAAGCTCATCGATGCACGCCTCGATCGCGAAGATGTTGATGTGCGCGCCCAGCGAGCGCATGGCAGAGGTGCGAAACGGCATCTCGGTGACGAAGTTCATGTTGATGCGCGTGGATGCCAGCGTGTACAGCGGCACGGCATTGCGATCGCCGTCGCCTTCAGGTTGAGCGATGGGCACCGAGGGCGCAGAGATGAACGGCCGGGCCAGCAGTCGCGCCGGCAGCAACCGGCCCGCGTTGACGATGCGTTCGTTATGCGGCGTGGTCCACAGTTCATAGTTCCAGTCCTGCAGTCGACCTTGCGCATCAAGATTGGCCTGCACTTCAGTCACCATCGCCGAGCTGTAGGGTTCCCAGAGATTTTCCTGCTCGCGCATCCACTGCACCCGCACCGGCGTGCCCGGTATTCGCATGGCAATCAACGCCGCGTCGGCCGCCGCATCGTCTGCGCCGTTGTGGCCGTAACAACCGGACCCTTCGGTGTGGATACAGCGAACGCGGTCGGGAGGTAGCCGCAGCATTTCGGCGATCCCGGCGCGCAGCGGATACACGCCTTGGGTGTGGGTCCAGACGGTGAGGGTGCCGTCCTTGAACCAGGCCACGGCGCAGGATGGGCCGATGGATCCGTGCATCAGGTATTGCTTGGTCACGCGCGCTCGGTAGCGGTTGTCGGTCGCTTCCTGTGGCGTGCCCTCATGGCTGATCGGATAGCGGCGTGAAGGCAGGCGTTCGAGCAATGCGTGGATGTCCCGTGACTCGGGTATCGTTTGTCCGCCGCTCCAGTGCGCCGATTCATATCCGCGGCGCATGGCCTTGATCGCTTGCCATTCATCACGCGCCACCACGGCAAGGTAATTGCCATCGCGAATCACCTGCACAACCCCGGCCAACGTTTTGATCGCCTCCGCGTCGAAGGCTTCCAGCGTGCAGCCGGGACGAGGAGGGCGAATGACCCGAGCGTGCAGCATGCCCGGCAAACGAATGTCCTGAACAAATGCAGGGCCGCCGCTGACTTTTGCCGGAATGTCCAGTCGTTGCAGCGAATGACCGATCAGCTTGAAGCCCGTCGCTGGCATTGCCGGCGATTCGGACTTGGCATAGAGGTGCAGATCGACGTTTTTGACGGCGTCAGCGTAGGACATTCGTTGTCCGGCAGGGCCGTGAATGATTCCTTCCTGCGTCGTCAACAGTGGCGGTGCCACCTCCCAGCTGCGCCCGGCCGACTGCAGCAATAACTCACGCACCTGCGCCGCCGCGTTGAACAAAGCGGTGCCGCTGTCGAAAATGCTGTGGCTGCCGGCGGTATAGCCTTCGTTGGGCGTCAGAGCGGTGTCGGCAGTCAGCAGGTTGATCGTCGTCGGGGAAACCTCCAGACGTTCGGCGGCAATTTGCAGCAAGGCTGTTTTGACGCCAGTGCCCAATTCGACCTTGCCGGTGTAGACGGTGATGCCTTCAGGGCCCACGCGAATCCACGCATCGAGGTAGGGATTGGTGCGCAGGCTGCCGGGCAGATCAGGCGCCAGCACCACCGTGCCGAGCGTATCCACTTCGGTGTCGGCCCATGCACGACGCGCCGCCGGCACCAGGGTAAACGCCACCAGCAAGGCACCCCCACGCAAGAAAGCCCGGCGACTGTGGTCAACTTTGTTCTCCATCGTCATCTCGCGCTCCCGTTTTGCCCGGCCACCAGGCTGATTGCCTCGATAATCCGCAGGTGGGTGCCGCAACGACACAGGTTGCCTGCCATGTGCTCGCGAATGGTTTGCTCGTCCGGGTGCGGATTACTTTCCAGCAATGACTGCGCGCGCATCAGCATGCCGGCGATGCAGTAGCCGCATTGGGCCGCCTGTTTATCGATAAAGGCTTTTTGCAAAGGACCGGGACGTTCGGCGGTACCGAGGCTTTCAACCGTTCGAACCTTCTTGCCTTCAAGGCCCGCGCAGGGCGTCACGCAAGAAAAAACCGGTTTGTCATCGACGATGACGGTACAGGCGCCGCACTGGCCCAAACCACACCCGTACTTGGCGCCGTTCAGCCCCAGATGATTGCGTAGCGCATAGAGCAGCGGCATGTCAGGTTCCAGCTCCAAGGCGTGGGCCGAGCCGTTGACGTTGAGCGTGACTTGGGTCATTTCGTCTCCTGACGGATCGCTTCAATAGTGGAAGAAAGCTCTGTCCAGGGTTGGTCAGGCCTGGCTTGCTGGCGCAGGTATGACGCCAGGGCGGTGAGTTGAATGTTGTCCAGGCTGGCGGCAAACGGCGGCATGACCGGTCCGGGCACGCCCGGAGTTGCCGGTACGCCTTCGAGCACGGTTTTCAGGAAATTGCGCGCGCTCGGGGCTTGCAGTGCCGAGGTGCGATCCAGCGCCGGACGCCCGTCGATCTCGCGCATCGGTGCCGCAGGGGCATGACAACCGGCGCAGGCACTGGCGAACAGCAGGGCGCCGCTGGTCTGGTCCAAGGTCTCAACGTTCCCGGCGCCGGGTTGGATTTCGGTGATCGCAGCCTTGGTTTGCAGGCTCAGCAAATACTCGGCAATCGCCTCTGCGTCACTGACCGGCAAGCGAGTAAGACTGAGGCTGACCGGGCGCATCGGGCCCGCGGCGGTGCCGTGCCCGTTTACCACTTCTGCCCGCAGATAGTGGACCAATTGCTCGGTGCTCCACGGGTTTGCGCGACGGGCCATGCCGAGCAGCGAAGGCGCCTCCCAGCCATCCACCTCACCGCCCGCGAGGCTTGCGCCGGACTGCTCGGCACCGATCAGGTTCAACGGTGAATGGCAGCCCGCACAGTGGCCGGGGCCTTCAACCAGATAACGTCCGCGATTCCACGCTTCAGATTGCTGCGCCACAGGTGTCAGCGGCTCTGCGTGCAGGAACAGCAGATTCCAGAACGACACCAGTGGCCGGAGGTTCATCGGGAAATTCATGTGGTTTTGCATGGCCGGTGAGTTCACGGCAGGGCCGCTCATCAAGTACGCATACGCGTCGGCAATGTCGCCTTCGCTCATGCGCCGGTAGTGCGCGTACGGGAAGGCGGGGTACAGGAAGTGGCCATCGCGGGCGATCCCTTCACGCATCGCCCGCTCGAACGCCGGCAGTGACCATTGGCCGATACCGGTCTGCGGGTCGGGTGTGATGTTGGTGCTGTAGAGCGTACCGAACGGCGTCACCAGCGGCAGCCCGCCTGCCATGTATTGACCGCCCGGACGCGTATGGCACACCGCACAATCGCCTGCTTCGACCACCCGCGCACCGCGCTGCAATTGCGCGGCATCGAACGTTCGCGGGCGCTCAATCGGTGCTATCGCCGGGCGCCACATCAGCATCGCCGCGCCGATTGCGCCTATCGAAGCGTGGACGGCTGCGCTGATCCAGAGGGGACTGGATCTCAGGAAGTTGCCCTTCATGAGGATTTGCAACGCGAGAGACGCGCAGTGCGCATCGAGGATGGATTCGGGGTCATGAACAGCTCCTTGAGCAACCGGGGAATGGCGCTGATGGAGTGCCCTGCGCCAAGTGCCCAAGGGTAGAGAAGGCGTAAGCGCCGGAGTATTGCCAGTTCGCGCAATAGCGCATTGCGCCAACGGCAACGCCGGGGTCGTTGCGGATGGCGCATCACTGCATTGCCGGTGGCATGGATTCTCTGCATCGACCCGTGCCCTTAGCCTTGGCATCACTTTCCCGAACTCAACGAGGTGTCATCATGCTCACGGGTAACCCCGCAGCAGCGGCCAAGGCCGAACAGCCTGCTTCACTCTCCGGCCTGATGGTCGCGTTCCTGGCATTTTGCTGCGGCGCGGTCGTGGCCAACCTCTATTACGCCCAGCCGATTGTCGAATTGATCGCGCCGCAGATCGGCCTGTCCAGCGCCAATGCCAGCCTGATCGTTTCACTCACACAGTTTGGTTATGCGCTGGGTCTGCTGTTGCTGGTGCCGCTGGCCGACCTGATGGAAAACCGGCGTCTGGTCGTGGGTTTCACCCTCGCGGCGAGCGTTACGCTGTTGTGTGCCGGGCTGACGCACTCGCCGTCGATGTTCCTCGTGTTTTCATTGCTGATCGGCCTTACTTCGGTTGCGGTGCAGATTCTGGTGCCACTGGCGGCGCATCTGGCACCCGAAGCCACGCGCGGTCGTGTGGTGGGAAATATCATGAGCGGGCTGCTGCTGGGCATTCTGTTGTCGCGTCCGCTGTCCAGCCTGCTGGTGGAAGTGTTCGGCTGGCGCGGGGTGTTTTACAGCGCGGCGGCACTGATGGCCGTCATGGCCCTGATCACCGCGGCTGCGCTGCCGCGCCGTGTGCCGACGCATCAGGCGACTTATGCCGCGCTGATCGGCTCGGTGTTTACCCTGGCTCGTCGCCATCCGGTGCTGCGTCAACGTTCGTTGTATCAGGGGTTGTTGTTCGCAAGCTTCAGCCTGTTCTGGACGCTTGCGCCGATTGAGCTGATGCGTCACCACGGTTTCAGCCAGGCGCAGGTGGCGATTTTTGCCCTGGTCGGAGCGGTGGGTGCAGTTGCTGCGCCGATTGCCGGGCGCTTGGCCGATGCTGGTCACGGCCACCGCGGAACACTGGTCGCACTGCTGCTGGCACCGGCTTCATTGTTGATCGCTGCGCTGCCCGCTAGCAGCTACCTGTGGCTGGTGGTGTGTGCGGTGCTGCTGGATTTCGCCGTGCAACTGAACATGGTGCTGGGCCAGCGCGAGGTGTACGCCATCGACCCGCACAGCCGGGCACGACTCAACGCCGTGTACATGACCAGCATCTTCGTTGGCGGTGCCTTGGGATCGCTGGTGGCGAGCCCGCTCTACGAACACTTCGGCTGGAACCTGTCTGCCGCATCGGTGGCATTGCTCCCGACCCTGGCTTTGGTGATGTTCCTCGGTCGCAAGGCCAATGCCTGAGCGCCAGGCGCCGGGGAATCCGGTGAAGCACCGTCATACAAGACGGTTGGCGAACGGTGATGCACAATCACCACCGTTCCCTTTTGACCGGATTCCGCTTATGGACAAGTTGCTGGCATTGAAGATGTTTGTTGAAACCGTGCGTTGCGGCGGTTATTCCTCCGCGGCGCGCAAACTCGGCATCTCGACGTCTTCGGTCACTCGCCAGGTGGCGGGGCTGGAAAACGAGCTGGGCGCCAGTCTGCTTAACCGCACGACACGCAACACCAGCGTGACCGTCGCCGGGCAAACCTATTTCGAAAAGGCTGTGGCGATTCTTGACGCCATCGACGAAGCCGATGCCGTGGTTGCCGACCGTGGCAGCGAGGCGCAAGGACGCCTGCGGATCAGCGTCCCCGTCGAGTTTGGTCGGCGGATCATCGCGCCGCATCTGGGCCGATTGCTCGAGCGCCATCCGGGACTGGAAATAAGCGTGTCGTTGAGCGATCAGGTCAGCGACCTGCTGAGCGAACAGATCGATGTGTCGGTGCGTCTGGGATCGTCGGTGGTCAGTGAAGACATCGTCAGTAAACGGGTAGGGGCCTTCCAGCGCTGGGTGGTGGCCAGCCCGGATTACCTGAGCCGCCACACGGCGCCGTGTCATCCTCGCGACTTGCTCGAGCACCAATGCCTGCGCTTTGATTACGCTGGTTCGCACCAGTGCTGGACGTTCCAGGGCGATAAGGAAACCATCCAGCTCAATGTGCACGGCCGCCTGCAAAGCAACAACGCCGACATCCTGCGCGAAGCGGCAATCGCCGGCGGCGGGGTGACCCTGTTGGCCGACTGGCTGGTGCGCGACGATGTCGCCGCAGGCCGGCTGACGCGATTGCTGGAACACTACGAAGTCAATCCCGGCAGTGCGAGCAGCTGCATCAACGCGCTGTACTTGCCCAACCACCGGGGATCCAGCCGGATCAATGTGTTTATCGATTTTCTAGAGGAAATCCTCACGCCTGGCGTGTCAGCTATACAAATGGCTGGCCAGTAAAGCCACGCGGTAGCCGTTGCAGTCCGGGCATCTCGATCAGCCGTTGTACCCAGGATGCGCGCCAGTCATTGGCAGCATGGGTGGCTTTGGCTTTGCGTGCGGCCCGACGTGCGGCGTTGCGTTCGGCTTTGCGCGCTTCCTTGTACGCATCGGTGTTGCGGCAGCTTCTGCATTTCACCCGGTTCAATATGCTGCTGGAAGTCAGGTTGCTGCCTTTGTGCCCGCAGGCCAGGTGCCCGCCGACTTTGAAGTGAGTGACCATGGGACATTCTCCTTCGTGATGTGTAAGCGTTCGACACCTGGCAGGTGAGGGCGTTCGTTCGCGTTACGGCAGGCAAAAAAATGGCCCGCATGCGGGCGGGCCAGGGGATTTATTCAAAGGAGCAAGTGAACTGTAGGAGTTCGGTTGTGAAGACGGTGTGAAATGGCCGAAGGCACGAATAAAAAAAGCCCGGCAAACTGGGCCGGGTTGGGATGTAGCGCGAGTCCGGCAGGCAGGCATAACCACGGTGACGAAGAGGTCACCGCTCAGGTGTGCTGAATTGGACTCTGTCCCTGGCTCAAATAACGCGGTCGCCTGATTTGAACCGAGGCAGTGGCGGCTCGACATGTTTGAGTGCAGACAATGCGCTGCGAATCTGCGGCGTGTCCTTCTCTATGTCGTTCAAGCGGTCACGAATCCTGAGCGCTGTCGGATGCCCCCCTTGATGATCGACCCAGTCGGCGATTTCCTTGCACGCAGCAGCAAGGCGGGCCTGACGGGAGTCAAGCAGGGTGAGCAGGGTGGCAATAGACTCTTTCTCGGACATGACAATCACCTCCGTTCAAGGAAATCGGCTAAAGGGCAACAAAAAGCCCGCGGGGGAGCGAGCTTTCTGCCGATGGGTCGCTGGTCCTTCAGCTCCTTCAAGTATAGACCCGGAAAATGAAAGTGGCCGGCGTCAAGCCAACCCGTGCGACACCGGCGAACTGGCCTCGTTAAGCCTGCGACATTCGCGCCTGGCGTCCTCTTCAAGATCGTAACCGTCACCGATGAAGCCGCGAGTGCGGGTATCGACGATGCGATACCAGACGGCGGCGTCGGGCGGGGGATGACCGACTTCTCCGGCCCGGCGGCCATGAACGATGATCTTGTTGCAGCGTTTCACAACGAAAATGTCTTCCATGGCGTCACCGAAGCTATTCGTGTTCAGATCAAGCATAGAAGCCCGTTGCAATCATGCAAAAAACTGGTGGGTCGTTCGTCGGTTCGGTGCCCCTTTGAGTACGCCTCGGCGACGGATTCAGGCCAGCACCGCCACCGCTTTGATCTGCGCCCAGAGTTGCTGGCCGGGGTGCACGCCCAGTTGATCCCGGGAGTAGCGGGTGATTCGCGCCAGCAGCGGTGTGCCGGCGGCATTCAGGCGGATCAGTACGTGAGCGGCATTGTCGGCGCCGATCTCACTGATCACCGTGACCGGCAGGCGATTGAGGATGCTGCTCTGTTCGACGCCTTGCAGGCTCAGGCTGACATCCCGCGCCTGAACCTTGCAGCGTAATGCCTGGCCCTTGGTCATCGGCGCGTGGGTGACCCGAATGCTCAGGTCGGTGTCGGGCAGTTGCAAGGTCAACAGCTGGTAGTCGGCGTCATAGGCGCTGACGTGCCCTTCGATCACCACGCCGGCGTCATCGCCCAGCGCCAGCGGCAGATCGAGCCGGGCCAGGGTTTCGCCGATGGCGCCGCTGGCCAAAGCCTTGCCGTCGCTGAGCAGGACGAGATGGTCGGCGAGCCGCGCGACTTCATCCTGGGAATGGCTGACGTACAGTACTGGGATGTCGAGCTCATCGTGCAGCCGTTGCAGGTACGGCAGGATTTCGTTTTTACGCTGGGTATCGAGCGCCGCCAGTGGCTCGTCCATCAACAACAGTTTGGGGCTGGTGAGCAGGGCACGGGCGATGCCGATACGCTGGCGCTCGCCGCCGGAAAGACTCTGCGGATTGCGCTCGAGTAAATGGCCAATCCCTAGCAGTTCAGTGGCATGCGCCATGTCGACCCGCCGCTGTTGGCGAGGGATGCGCTTGAGGCCGAATTCAAGATTGGCCTGCACCGACAGATGGGGGAACAGGCTGGCTTCCTGGAAAACATAACCCAGTGCACGTTTATGCGGCGGGACGAAAATCCGCTTGTCGCTGTCCTGCCAGACTTCATCGTTGACCTGGATAAAACCCTGCTCAGCCTGCTCCAGGCCGGCGATACAGCGCAGGCAGGTGGTTTTGCCCGAACCGGAATGACCATAAAGCGCAGTCACCCCGCGGCCGGGCAATTGAAGATCGACATCCAGGGCAAATCCCGAATAGCTCAGTTTCAAGCGCGTTTGAATCATGGGTCAGCTCCAGGCCGCTTTGGTTTTACGGCTGGAGTAGAGCGCCAGCAACACTGCAAAGGAGAACACCAGCATTGCCCCGGCCAGCCAATGGGCCTGGGCATATTCCATGGCTTCGACGTGATCGTAGATCTGCACCGAGACCACGCGGGTCTTGTCGGGAATATTGCCGCCGATCATCAGCACCACGCCGAACTCGCCGACGGTGTGGGCGAAACCGAGAATGGCCGCGGTGATGAAACCGGGACGGGCCAGCGGCACAATCACGCTGAAGAACGTGTCCCAGGGGTTGGCGCGCAAGGTGGCGGCCACTTCCAGAGGGCGAGTGCCGATGGCGGAAAATGCGTTTTGCAGCGGCTGGACCACGAACGGCATCGAGTACAGCACCGAGCCGATCAAGAGCCCCGCAAAACTGAAAGTCAGGGTGCCGAGCCCCAACGATTGGGTGAAGTGGCCGATCCACCCGTTCGGGCCGAGAGCCAACAGTAAATAAAAGCCAATCACCGTGGGTGGCAGCACCAGGGGCAGGGCGACGATCGCCCCGACCGGACCGCGTAACCAGGATTGGGTGCGCGACAGCCATAACGCAATCGGAGTGCCAATGATCAGCAGGATGATCGTGGTCAGGGACGCCAGTTTCAGGGTCAGCCAGATCGCGGAGTAATCGGCACTCGATAGGGTCATTTAGAGTTGGTAACCGTAGGACTTGATGACGGCGGCGGCTTTCGGCCCCTTGAGGTAGTCAACCAGCGCCTTGGCGGCCGGGTTGTCCTTGCCCTTGTTGAGGATCACCGCGTCTTGTTTGATCGGATCATGCAGGTTGGCCGGAACGATCCAGGCCGAACCGCTGGTCACTTTGCCGTCTTTGTAGATCTGCGACAAGGCCACAAAACCGAGTTCGGCGTTGCCGGTGGACACGAATTGGTAAGCCTGGGTGATGTTCTGGCCTTCAACAATCTTGTCTTTGACCTTCTCGGTCAGGCCTTGCCTGGCTAGCACCTGAGTGGCAGCCAGGCCATACGGGGCGGCTTTCGGGTTGGCGATGGAAAGATGCTGATACTGGTTGTCGCTCAGAACCTTGCCCTTGGCGTCGACATAACCTTCCTTGGCCGACCACAGCGCCAGCGTGCCGATGGCGTAGGTGAAGCGCGAACCCTTGACGGTGTCGCCTTCGGTCTCGAGTTTCTGTGGAGTGGTGTCATCCGCCGAGAGCAACACTTCGAACGGCGCGCCGTTCTTGATCTGGGTATAGAACTGGCCGGTTGCACCATACGAGGTGACCAGTTTGTGCCCGGTGTCTTTCTCGAAATCGGCAGCGATGGCCTGGATCGGCGCGGTGAAGTTGGCGGCAACGGCGACCTGGACTTCATCCGCGCGGGCGGACCCGAAAGCGAACACGCTGAACAGGCACACAGGGGCAAAACGTGAGGCACGAATGATCATGAAACGGCTCCGTGGTAGGCGAGTGAAACGCTATATATCAGAATATATAGCGAAATGCCTGTAAACGGAACTTGCCGGATGCAAAGTGCAAGGTTGGCACCGAACTGTGGCGAGGGAGCTTACTTGTGGCAAGGCGATTTGCCTGTGGCGAGGGAGCTTGCTCCCGTTCGGCTGCGAAGCAGTCGCGAGCTTTTGGGGCCGCTTCGCGACCCAACGGGAGCAAGCTCCCTCGCCACAGGTAAGCTCCCTCGCCACAGGTTGTGGTTAGTCGCAGCTTGATTAGCGGTGAATCAATTTGGCCAATCCTTCCTCAGCCAATCGCCGGGTCAGCTCTGCCGTGCTCAGTTCAACGCCCAGGGTGAACGCCTGCCCGGCCCAAAGGTTGCTGAAATCCGCTTCCCCTTTAGCCCGCAATGGCATCAGCGCACCGCCCGCCAAGGGGAAGGCCGGTGTTTTGGCGCTCATCGGCCCCAGCTCACGCATCACCCGATTGAGAATCCCGCGCGCCGGGCGCCCGGTGAAAATGTTGGTGACCGCTGTCTCGCTTTCCTTGGCCGTGCGCAACGCCTTGTGGTGGGACGCGCTGACCTTGGCCTCCGGCGTGAACAAATAAGCCGTACCTACCTGAACCGCCGATGCGCCCAGCATGAAAGCCGCCGCGACGCCCCGCGCATCGCCGATCCCGCCCGCCGCAATGACCGGCACTTTCACCGCATCGACGATCTGTGGCACCAGCGCGAAAGTGCCCACCTGGCTGCTCAAGTCGTCGCTGAGAAACATTCCCCGGTGACCGCCAGCCTCGTAACCCATCGCAATGATCGCATCGCAGCCATGCTGCTCCAGCCAGACGGCTTCTTCGACCGTAGTCGCCGAGGAGAGAACTTTCGCTCCGGTGGCTTTTACCCGATCCAGCAGCGATTTTTCCGGCAGGCCGAAGTGAAAACTCACCACTGCGGGGCGAAACTCTTCGATCACTTCGCAGGCCGCGTTATCGAACGGCGCGCGATTGGACACCGGCGTCGGTGCGTCGAAGTCGACGCCCAATTCCCGGTAGTACGGTTCCAGCAGATTCTTCCAGTCCCGGGCACGTTGCTCATCGGGCGGCGGAGGTTGATGGCAGAAGAAATTGACGTTGAACGGACGTTGGGTGTGTTGGCGAATCGTCTTCAGTTCTTCGCGCAACTGCTCGATGCTCAGCATCGCGGCAGGCATCGAGCCCAGGCCGCCAGCATTGCTTGCCGCAATCACCATGGCCGAAGTCGTCGCACCGGCCAAAGGGGCCTGAATGATCGGTAGTTCGATTCCGAGCAGGTCAAGAATGCGGGTGTCTGGCCATTGGCTCATGTGCAGTGTTCTCCGACGTCGAAACAGGGCAGGGACGGTAGAAGCAAGTTTGTATCAGTAATGCCTGGCGCAAGGCCAGTCGAGTTTTTAATGCGTACGGGATGATCCGCAAGGCGCCAGCCGATGGGGATTGGCTTAAAGTCGGGTACGGTGATGGGGTTCCCTGTGTTATTTCAACAGCACGACAACTGAGCGATTCCACCAGGAGGCAGTGATGTTCAAAGGCATTTTGATCGACAAAGACGACAGCGGTTACCGGGCCACACTGCAAGAGATCGCTGACGATCAATTGCCCGAGGGCGATGTGACGGTGCGTGTGGCGTACAGCACATTGAATTTCAAGGATGGTTTGGCGATCACCGGCAGCAGCCCGGTGGTGCGCAAATTCCCGATGGTGCCGGGGATTGATCTGGCGGGCACTGTCGAAGTCAGCAGTCATCCAGACTACAAGGTCGGTGATCAAGTCTTGCTCAATGGCTGGGGCGTGGGTGAAGGACACTGGGGCGGGCTGGCGCAGAAGGCTCGCCTGAATGGTGATTGGCTGATCCCGCTGCCCAAGGCATTCACCGCCGCGCAAGCGATGGCCATTGGCACGGCCGGCTACACGGCGATGCTGAGCATCCTGGCACTGGAACACAACGGCGTGAGTCCCGAGCAGGGGGAGGTGTTGGTGACGGGCGCCAACGGTGGCGTAGGCAGTTTCGCCATCGCGCTGCTGAGCAAACTCGGCTACCGCGTGGTGGCATCCACTGGCCGCACCTCCGAACACGACTACCTCAAGCACTTGGGCGCCAGTGAAATCATCGATCGCGCCACGTTGTCGGAGCCGGGCAAACCGTTGGCCAAGGAGCGTTGGGCGGCGGTGATCGACTCGGTCGGCAGTCACACACTGGCCAACGCTTGCGCCAGCACCCGGGCTAACGGCACCGTCGCCGCCTGCGGCCTGGCCCAGGGCATGGACTTCCCGGCGTCCGTCGCACCGTTCATATTGCGCGGCGTGACCCTGGCCGGGATCAACAGCGTGACCCAACCCAAAGCCAAGCGGATACTGGCGTGGAATCGCTTGGCTAAAGACCTGGATTTCGCCTTGCTGCCGTTGATCAGCCACGAAATCGGCTTGAGCGAAGCCATCGACGCTGCGCCGCGCTTGCTCGCTGGCCAGTTGCGTGGTCGGGTGGTAGTAAACGTTAATCGTTGAGCGTCTCGGCGCCTATCAAACAGACAAACTGAAGCGACAAGGAAATATCGAGCAATGGATGTAAAACTGCGTGAAGTGCAGCCCTTTAGCGTCTCGGGTTTGCAGGTGCGAACCCTCAATGCCGCAGAGCAGCAGCCGGATACCGCGCGTATCGGCCCTATGTGGGAACGGTTTTTCGTCGAGGATATTTACGACAAGATCACCCACAAACAACCGGACTCCTTTATGTACGGCGTGTATTCCAACTACGAGTCTGACGCGTCGGGCCACTTCGATGTGACCGCGGGAGTGGCGGTCACCGCACCTTCCGAGGGCTTTGCGCAGATTCAGGTTGAGGGCGGCGATTATCTGATGTTCAGCGCCAAAGGGGCGATGCCCGATAGCGTCATTCAGGCCTGGGGCTTTATCTGGGCCTACTTCGAGGACAACCCACAGATTCGCCGCAAGTTCGCCACGGACTTCGAGGTCTACACCGGGCCGGAGTCCGTGGCGGTCTATATCGGCATTCAGGACCCGGACGCGTTTTCACGCTCCAGCAACTGACGCTTGCGCTCCACGCCCCAGCGATAGCCCGACAGGTTGCCGTCGCTGCGCACCACGCGATGGCAAGGAATCGCCACCGCGAGGCTGTTCGCGCCACAGGCCTGGGCCACGGCGCGCATGGCTTTCGGTGCGCCGATGCGCTGAGCGATGTCGGCATAACTGGCGGTGCTGCCGGCGGGAATCTCCCGCAGGGCTTGCCACACCCGTTCTTGAAACGCCGTGCCGCGTACATCCAGCGGCAAGTCCAGGCCGAGGGCCGGGGCTTCGATAAAGCCGACGACCTTGGCGATCAACTGTTCGAACTCATGATCGGCGCCAATCAGGTTGGCGCGGCGAAACTTGTCCTGCAGGTCGCAGACCAGTTGATGCGGATCGTCCCCCAGCAGAATCGCGCAGACACCGCGTTCACTTTGTGCCACCAGAATCGCTCCCAGAGAGCACTGGCCGACGGCAAAGCGAATGTCGTTGTTCTGCCCGGCCGCGCGGTAGTCGCCGGGGGTCATGCCAAGCAATTGATCCGCTGCCTCATAGAAACGGCTGTTGGAGTTGAATCCGGCGTCATACAACGCGTCGGTAACCGTGCCGCCGTCGGTCAGGCGCTCGCGAACCTTGCGTGAGCGGTGGGCGGTGGCGTAGCCCTTGGGCGTCAGGCCGGTGATGGCCTTGAACACGCGATGGAAGTGGAAGCTGCTCAAACCGGCTGCATCCGCCAGCTCATTCAACGCCGGCAATGTTTCGGCGGATTCGATTTGACGGCACGCGGCGGCCACGGTCGCGGCATGTTGGGCGGCGACGTCGCTGTGATCTTTCGCGGCCCGTTTGCTGGGGCGATAACCTGCTGCCTGAGCTTGCTCGGCCGTGTCGAAGAATTCGACGTTCTGCGGTTTCGGCAGGCGTGCCAGGCTGCTGGGGCGGCAGTAGACACCGGTGGTTTTCACTGCATACACAAACTGCCCGTCGGCACGTGGATCGCGCGCGACCACGGCGGCCCAGCGAGGATCGTTTTCGGTGGCGATTGTTGGCGATTGAGTTGTCATGGCTTCATGTCCGTTGACCCGTTTCATGCAGATTAACCAGCCGGTAGAGACGCCACACTCCGGGTCTTGCGGTCGAATTCGACTGCATCATCGCGCAGTACGAAAGGTGAAATTAATCCGTTGTTCGCCCAGCCGCGGGTGCTGGCCGTCCTTGATCGGCAATACGCCGTGGTAACGCAAACGGTCCACGCCGCCCCAGACCACGATATCACCGTGAAACAGCGGCACCCGCTGGCTTTTCGCGCTGCGTTCGAAGCCGCCGAACAGGAACGTCGCCGGCAATCCCAAAGACACCGACACGATGGGGGCTGTGTAGGCCTTTTCGTTTTTGTCTTGATGCAACGACATCCTGGCCCCGGGAACATAGCGGTTGATCAGGCAGGAATCCGGTACGAACGCCATAAACCCTGCCTCTCGCGCGGCCGCCTGGGCCAGTTCGAAAAACACCTCGGGCATTTCCGGCCAGGGCGCGCCGGTCTGCGGATCGTTGCGGGTGTATTGGTAGCCGCTGCGGTCGGTGGTCCAGCCCCAGGTGCCGCAACTGCTCAAGGTCACCGACATGGTAAAGCCGCCGGGCGTGACCATCTGCCGAAACGGCGCCGCTGCCAAAACTGCCTCCAGTGCCGGCAGCAACCGGTCGAGCCAGGGCAGGGCGAAGCCTCTGAGAACGCAGGATTGTTCGCCGATCTGCTCGCGCCTGGGCTGCTGCTCGGGTTCGGCGTCGGCAAACAGATCTAGGGTGATCGGGCTCATGGGGTCATAACGCATCGTGAAAGATGATTCCAAGGGTATGCCGTTTTCCACTGTGCAGGCGACTCACCCCATGACGCAGGGTCACGCGGTAATAGCCGCGAACACCTTTAACCGGGCGCTGGCTCACGGCAAAAATCAACGCGTCACCTTTCTTCAGGTCGATGACTTGCGGGCGCGACTGCATCCGTGGGCGTTGTTCGGTCAGCACAAATTCGCCACCGGTGAAGTCCTCTCCCGGTTCTGACAGCAGAATCGCCACTTGCAGCGGGAACACGTGTTCGCCGTACAGATCCTGATGCAAGCAGTTGTAGTCCTGCGGGCCGTATTGCAGCAATAAAGGTGTCGGGCGTTCCTGACCGGCGGCATGGCAGCGTTGCAGAAACGCTTCGTGGGATTCGGGGAAGCGGGTCGGCAAACCCATGCATTCGTACCAGCGATTGGCGATGGGAACCAGTCGGGGGTAGAGCGCGCTGCGCAACCGGGCCACTGGATCCGGCAGCGGGTACCTGAAGTATTTGTACTCGCCACGGCCAAAACCGTGGCGCGCCATCACCACTTTCGAGCGAAAGGGCTCGGGGCGGTCGTACAGGGCGCTTATTTCATCGCAGGTCTTGTGGCTTAAAAGCGATTTGATGATCGCGCAGCCATCCTGGTCGAGTTGCTGCGTAAGCCTGCCCCAGTCGAGGGCATCGTGGTGAATCGGATCGGTAAACAAGGGTTCTGACTCCTTGACCAAAAGGTCGAGGCGGCCAGTTTAGTGAGCGGTGCGAGAGCAGGCACTCCGGCGCTTGCGGTCGAATTCGCGAGGGGAGCAGACGTCCATGTTGTCGCTCCAGATCGCGTTACAGCGCTTTGCTGACGCTGATCTCGCTGATGACGTCTTCGCTCTGGCCATGCAGCTTGTCCAGCGCAGCCTTGGCTTCTTCTGCGGTGCCGTTTTCAAGCTGGGCGAATTCGAACCGACGCTCGCCGTTTAGTTTGTATTTGATGACGTATTTGGTCGTCTGGGCCACGGTCATACCTGCCTGTTCTGGTGTGGGTTCAGCTCAGCTTCGAGCTGGAGCGGCGGATGATCTTGATCGAGTGCGTCAGGGTCGGCTTGCGGGTCACGCTGATCGGCCGGCGGTTGACCGTGTCGATGGTGATGTTCCAGAAACCGGTGCTCGGCGCAGTGATCCGGGCCGGGAAGGTGTCGAATGCGCCACCGTGATACGTGTGACGGCCGCCGTTCTTGAAGCTGCGGAAGTTGGCGTCGTTCATCAAGCGGATGTTGCACATTTGGGAGCACTGAATGACGACGATGTCGTCTTCGTTGAGGTGCTCGCGCTGGTGGATAAATTTCATGAGGCGCCTCCAGAAGGGCTTTTTCTACAAAATCAAAACGATAGCATGGGCGATTGGCGCAGTTTATCAGCCCGAACAGGTTATTATCTGGCTGTCGGGGTCCGCTTTGACAATTAAAAACAGTTATTTGGAATTCTATGAGCGATAAAAGCAGGGAGCCTTGGAGAAAAACAGCATCTGTGCTGTCGGAGGGTCTTTATCGGAGGTTTCATATGAAATGGGGTGTTCTGGTCGTACCGTTGGCATTGGCAGTGGGTGGATGTGCGACGGTCTCGGACATCACTGCTTCGCTGCCTACCATGAACGTGATTTCAGGCAAGAAACCCCACGAGTACGCCCAGTGCTTGGTCGAGAAGTTAGCCAGCAGCCGTGGAGCCCTGCAAGTCGAGCCGCAAAAGGATGGCATGCGGGTTATTGTGCCGCAGAAGTTCTCCTCGGGGCCGGCAGCGGTGTTTGACATTGAAGACCGCTCCGGCGGCAGCAGCATCAAACTGCATGAACGCATCTCCAATGTGCCGTTGCGCCCATGGGATGTGCGCAATGCCGCTACGGCGTGCATTTCCGGCTGATAAACTACCCCCGGTCAGCATCGATGCCGTCAAAGTTGCACTTTGACGGCATTGTCATTTCTGGAGTCGAGCATGAAACGAGAGCAGGTGCGGGAGCGCCATGCAGAGGGTCATATCTCTGCCACCCATGTGATTCAGAACCCGGCGAATCCGGGGGAGTGGATCGTATTTTTCAAGAAAAGCGCCGGGCGCAGTTTTTTCCTGGTGGATGACAACGATGAAGTCGAGTCCTTCAGCCGCCTCGACGATTTGATCGAGACCGTACGCGGGCTAGGGATCAAGTTCGCCGAAATCCATATGTAGGGCATTGGGCGCCCTACTTGCAGACCACCACCACACTGCGGTTCTTGTAATTGCCGATATCCGCGCCCAGGGTTTTGTCGCTTTCCTTGGTCGAAGGTGTGCCGTCGGTACCGACAATCCGATAGCCGGTGCCGGCGCAAGAGGCATCGGCTTTTTCATAGCAACTGGCCCAGTCGTTGGCTTCCCCGGAGCAGTCGATGCTCAGGCCTTGCTCGCCATTCTTCAGGTAAGTTGTTTCGGACGTGGCGCAGCCGCTCAGGGCCAGTACCGCAATCAGTGGCAAAAATCTTTTCATGTCGTGGTCATCGTCAGTGATGGGGGCTAAACGCTATGACAGCGGCTGCAACAAAAGGTTATAGCGATTGGCCACTTCGTTGCAGGCATTCACAAAAAAGCCCTGTGCAAAGACAGGGCTGCGGTTGCGCCAAGTTCAGCTCAAGGCTTGTCCTTGCCGCGCCGCTTGGGTGCTGCGGGTTGATCCTGCAACACCGATGCCACTTCAATCGCCAACGCTTCTGTAGGGAACGGCCCGGCAATATTCTCGCCGCCGACGCTGTCTATCCACCACTGGCCGTCTTTTGCCTGATTGATCAGGTACCCGTTGACGCTTTTTGCTGCCGACATCTATCTGCCTCGTTGGCTGGTTCAGGTGCGCAATGATAGCGCCAAATGCCCTCAACGGGTGCCGATGGGTGTAGGGTGGGGCAGATTGTCGCTAGACTGATGGCCGCGCAGATCGTCGATCTCTGCTATCTATAAGAGGTTGAGCAGCTTATCTGCGGAACTATCCAGCAGAATATTTCTCTATGATGGCGTCGGTTAGCCAGTGCGGGGCATTGTAAGGTGCACGCCGCCTGATTAGACTGCGCCGAAACTCGTACACACAGCCCTTTCAAGGACTTATATGATCAAGAAATGCTTGTTCCCAGCAGCCGGTTACGGTACTCGCTTCCTGCCAGCGACTAAAGCCATGCCCAAAGAAATGCTGCCGGTGGTAAACAAGCCACTGATCCAGTACGGCGTCGAAGAAGCACTGGATGCCGGGTTGACCGAAATCTCCATCGTCACCGGCCGCGGCAAACGCGCGCTGGAAGACCACTTCGACATCAGCTACGAGCTGGAAAACCAGATCAAGGGCACTGACAAGGAGAAATACCTGGTCGGCATCCGTAAGCTGCTCGACGAGTGCTCGTTCTCCTACACTCGCCAGACCGAAATGAAAGGCCTGGGCCACGCGATCCTGACTGGTCGTCCGCTGATCGGCGACGAACCTTTCGCCGTGGTACTGGCGGACGACTTGTGCGTCAACCTCGAAGGTGACGGCGTACTGACCCAGATGGTCAAGCTGTACAAGCAGTTCCGCTGCTCGATCGTGGCCATCCAGGAAGTCGATCCTCAAGAAACCAACAAGTACGGCGTGATTGCCGGCGAAATGATTCGCGACGACATCTATCGCGTTCACAGCATGGTTGAGAAGCCAAAACCTGAAGACGCACCGTCGAACCTGGCGATCATCGGCCGTTACATCCTGACCCCGGACATCTTCGACCTGATCGAACAGACCGAGCCAGGCAAGGGCGGCGAAATCCAGATCACCGACGCCCTGATGAAGCAAGCGCAAAACGGCTGCGTCATGGCCTACAAGTTCAAAGGCAAGCGTTTCGACTGCGGTGGCGCCGAAGGTTACATCGACGCGACCAACTTCTGCTTCGAGAACTTCTACAAGACTGGCAAGGCTTACTGATAGCGTTTGACCTGCTTGTACTGAAAAGCCACCTTCGGGTGGCTTTTTCGTTTTTCGGCCCCAAATAGTTTGCAACACTTGCCCAAAGGGCGCCCGCAGGTATGCTGGTGGCCTGCCGAGGAGATAGTAATGGCCTACGATTTTGACCTCTATGTAATTGGTGCCGGTTCCGGCGGTGTGCGGGCTGCGCGGTTTGCGGCCGGTTTTGGTGCGAAAGTTGCCGTGGCCGAGAGCCGCTACCTGGGCGGTACGTGTGTGAACGTCGGCTGTGTGCCGAAAAAGCTGCTGGTCTACGGCGCGCACTTCGCCGAAGACTTCGAGCAGTCGCAAGGTTTTGGCTGGACTCCGGGTGAAGCGACGTTCGACTGGGCGACACTGATCGCCAACAAGGATCGCGAGATCAATCGCCTGAACGGCATTTATCGCAATTTGCTGGTCAACAGTGGTGTGACCTTGCATGAAGGGCACGCGAAAATCGTCGATCCGCATCAGGTCGAGATCAATGGCGAGCGTTACACCGCCAAAAACATCCTGATTGCCACCGGTGGCTGGCCGCAGATTCCGGAGATACTGGGGCACGAGCATGCGATCAGTTCCAACCAGGCATTCTTCCTTAAAGAGCTGCCCAAGCGCGTTCTGGTGGTCGGTGGTGGTTACATTGCGGTGGAGTTTGCCGGGATTTTCCACGGACTGGGCGCTGAGACCACGCTGCTGTATCGCGGTGATCTATTCCTGCGTGGCTTCGACGGCGCAGTGCGCAAACATTTGCAGGAAGAGCTGACCAAGCGCGGCATGGACCTGCAATTCAATGCCGACATCGAGCGTATCGACAAACAGGCCGATGGCAGCCTGAAGGCGACGCTCAAGGATGGTCGTGAGCTGGTGGCGGACTGCGTGTTCTACGCCACCGGTCGGCGTCCGATGCTCGACAACCTGGGGCTGGAAAACACCGGCGTCAAACTCGACAAGAAAGGTTTTGTCGAGGTCGATGAACAGTATCAAACCGCTGAACCGTCAATCCTGGCCTTGGGCGATGTGATTGGTCGGGTACAACTCACGCCGGTTGCGCTGGCCGAAGGCATGGCCGTGGCGCGGCGGTTGTTCAAGCCTGAGCAGTATCGCCCGGTGGATTACAAGATGATCCCGACCGCCGTGTTCAGCTTGCCGAACATCGGTACTGTCGGCCTCACTGAAGAAGAGGCGCGAGAAGCCGGGCACGATGTGGTGATCTTCGAAAGTCGTTTCCGGCCGATGAAGCTGACCCTGACCGAATGCCAGGAGCGCACCTTGATGAAGCTGGTGGTAGATGCGAAGACCGATAAGGTCCTGGGCTGCCACATGGTCGGCCCGGACGCCGGCGAGATCGTGCAAGGGTTGGCAATTGCCCTGAAAGCGGGCGCGACCAAGCGCGACTTCGACGAAACCATCGGCGTGCATCCGACGGCCGCCGAAGAGTTCGTCACCATGCGCACGCCGGTCGCGGGTTAATCGTCCTTCTGCGGTGCTGATGCGTCTGGTCCTGTCGCAACGACAGCGGCCAGGCGCACGCTTTCATCCAGGCTTGCCTGCAACTTGATCAGTTCAACTTCCAGCGCTTTGTTGATGTGCGATTGCTCGTCGATGTTCTGCTTGAGTGACTGGCTTTCCAGCAAGGCGATGCGCAAGCGTTCCTGGAGGAGGGTGCGTTCGCTGTCGATGCGGTTGACCTGTTCCAGTAACTGATCCTGTCGGCTGTTGGTGTGCTTGAGTTGCTCCTGCAACAGGCTCAACTCCCGCAGCGTGCCACGGTTTTCGGTCAGCAGACGCTCGTTGTCGCGATGCAGCTGGGTGATTTCATCCTGGCGTACCAGTGCGCTTTGCTGCGCCTGACGCAATTCCATCTGAATCTGCTGCACCTGACCTTCGTGGCGTCGCTGTTCCTGCTCGCGCTGGTCTTTGACGGCGTTGCGGTAGTGCTCCAGTGCTTCGCGGGCGTGCAGGTGTTTTTCTTCCAGTGAGCGGATCTGCTCGTCCTTGTCCTGCAAGCGCAATTCGAAATCGGCCAGTGCCTGGTTCAGCCCGGCGTTGCGGGTTTGCTCGGTTTGCAGCATCGAGCGAGTGTCGTGCAGTTCCGCCGACTCCTGGGTCAGCGCCAGGCTTTGAATTTCGTATTGCTGCTGCAATTCGGTATTGGCCTCGCGGGCCTCGTGCAGCTGGGTTTCCAGCTCTTTTCGTTGTTGCTCGAACTGCGCGCGTGCCTGGTCGATGGGCTCTTGCGCCTGTTCTTTCAGGCGTTGCGCGAGACGCGCCACCAGTGCTGCCAGCTCATCATCGATAGGTTCGCAAGGTGCTTGCGCGGGTTCGGCGCCGTCATCGAGCTCTTTCAGATAGCGATGGATCGTGGTTTTCGAGCCGGTATTGCCCATTTCGATCCGCACTGCGTCGATGCTTGGGTGTTCGCCCCGGGCGAGGATTGCCGAGCGTGCCGCTTGCACCAGTGCCTTGTTTACGCCGCCACGTGCCATGTGTTCTCCTACGATTTGATACTGTGGTACGTACCACTAATATTCACAATGTACCACGACACAGATAAAGTTAAAAACACGTCATATTTCATGCGGGATATACTGGTATTACCCCGTGTGATGAGCTGTAGACCGGGTTTTCAATCGCCAACGCGGTACGTTTTCGAGCACTGAGCCCATGACCGATCTGGATCGCTACCTGCAAGCCGCCACTCGCGACAACACCCGTCGCAGTTATCGGGCGGCCATCGAGCATTTCGAAGTCAGCTGGGGTGGATTTCTGCCGGCGACCGGCGATAGCGTGGCGCGATACCTGGTTGCGCATGCGGGCGTGCTGTCGATCAACACCTTGAAGTTGCGCCTGTCCGCGTTGGCGCAGTGGCACAACAGCCAGGGTTTCGCCGATCCCACCAAGGCGCCGGTGGTGCGCAAGGTGTTCAAAGGCATTCGCGCATTGCACCCGGCCCAGGAAAAACAGGCTGAGCCGTTGCAGTTGCAGCATCTGGAGCAAGTGGTTGCCTGGCTGGAGCAGGAAGCGCAAACCGCCAGGGCACAGGGCGATCGAGCGGGGTTGCTGAGAGCCAGGCGCGACACCGCGTTGATTCTGCTGGGCTTCTGGCGTGGTTTTCGTAGCGATGAGTTGTGCCGTGTGCAGATTGAGCATGTACAAGCCAGCGCTGGTTCAGGCATTACCCTCTACTTGCCACGCAGCAAGAGCGATCGCGAGAACCTAGGCCAGACCTACCAGACGCCGGCCTTGCAGCGCCTGTGTCCGGTGCAGGCCTATATCGAATGGATGACCGAAGCGGCGCTGGTCCGTGGTCCCGTGTTTCGGGGTATCGACCGCTGGGGCCATTTGAGCGAGGAGGGCTTGCACGCCAATAGCGTGATCCCGTTGTTGCGCCAGGCACTGGAGCGCGCCGGCATTGCGGCTGAGCACTACACCAGTCACTCCTTGCGTCGTGGTTTTGCCACCTGGGCCCATCAGAGCGGTTGGGATTTGAAGTCGTTGATGAATTACGTGGGCTGGAAGGATGTGAAGTCAGCCATGCGCTATGTTGAAGCCAGCCCGTTTCTCGGGATGACCCGAATCGCTGAAAAGCCGTTGGCGCTGTAGATCACGTTTTCTTCTATTAATACGCTCGGCTAATAGCGAAAACAAATCAGCAGCATCAGGTTTGCCAATGAGCCAACCGGCGATCGGGTGGGTAGGATTCACCACATCAACTTCTTAACCCCTGACGGAGAGTCACCGATGCCTATCATCAACAGCCAAGTTAAACCGTTCAAAGCTAACGCCTTCAAAAACGGCGACTTCGTACACGTGTCGGACGCTGACCTGAAAGGCAAGTGGTCGGTCGTTTTCTTCTACCCGGCTGACTTCACTTTTGTTTGCCCGACCGAACTGGAAGACCTGGCTGACAACTACGCCGAGTTCCAAAAACTGGGCGTCGAGATCTACAGCGTTTCCACCGATACCCACTTTGCCCACGCTGCCTGGCACAACACTTCGCCAGCCATCGGCAAAATCCAGTACACCATGATCGGCGACCCGACTCATGTCATCTCCCGCAACTTCGACGTGCTGATCGAAGAAGCTGGCCTGGCTGACCGTGGCACTTTCGTGATCAACCCTGAAGGCCAGATCAAAATCGTTGAACTCAACGATGGCGGTGTAGGCCGTGACGCTTCCGAGCTGCTGCGCAAAATCAAAGCCGCTCAATACGTCGCTGCTCACCCGGGCGAAGTGTGCCCAGCCAAGTGGAAAGAAGGCGAGGCCACTCTGGCTCCGTCCCTGGACCTGGTCGGCAAGATCTAAGTCTGTGACGCGCTTCATCAGGGCGGAACTCCGCACCTACTAAGTAAGCTGCACCGCCCTCAAAAACGCCCGGGCGAGATTCGCTCGGGCGTTTTTTTTCGACTTCTTTTTAACAAATACATGGAAATCGCCCGTATGTTGGACGCCAATCTTAAAGCCCAGTTGAAATCGTACCTGGAACGGGTCACCCAGCCGATCGAGATCGTTGCATCCCTCGACGACGGTGCGAAATCCCAGGAAATGCTCGCGTTACTCAAAGACGTTGCCAGTCTTTCCACCCAGATTACTTTGCTCGACAACGGTAACGATGCGCGTAAACCATCGTTCTCGATCAATCGCCCGGGAGCCGATATCAGCCTGCGTTTCGCCGGCATCCCGATGGGCCACGAATTTACATCCTTGGTGCTGGCTCTGCTGCAAGTCGGCGGCCACCCATCGAAAGCCAGTGCGGAAGTGATCGAACAGATCCGCTCGCTCAAGGGCGAGTTCAACTTCGAGACTTACTTCTCGCTGTCCTGCCAGAACTGCCCGGATGTGGTTCAGGCGCTGAACCTGATGGCCGTGCTGAACCCGAACATCCGCCACGTTGCCATCGACGGCGCGCTGTTTCAGGCCGAAGTTGACGAGCGCCAGATCATGGCCGTGCCAAGCGTTTACCTGAACGGCGTGAACTTCGGCCAGGGCCGCATGGGCCTGGAAGAAATCCTCGCCAAGATCGACACCAGCGGCATCGAGCGTCAGGCCGAGAAGATCAGCGCCAAACAAGCCTTTGACGTGCTGGTCGTCGGCGGTGGCCCGGCCGGTGCTTCAGCGGCAATTTACGCCGCTCGTAAAGGCATTCGCACCGGCGTGGCGGCTGAACGTTTTGGTGGCCAGGTGCTCGACACCATGGCCATCGAGAACTTCATCTCCGTACAGGAAACCGAAGGGCCGAAACTGGCCGTGGCCCTGGAAGAACACGTCAAGCAGTACGACGTGGACATCATGAACCTGCAGCGCGCCGACAAACTGGTGCCGGGCAAAAATGGCGAGCTGCACGAAATCCACTTCGCCAGCGGCGCGTCCTTGAAAGCCAAGACTGTGATCCTCGCCACCGGCGCGCGCTGGCGTGAAATGAACGTTCCGGGTGAGCAGCAATACCGCAACAAGGGCGTGGCGTACTGCCCGCACTGTGACGGTCCGCTGTTCAAAGGCAAGCGTGTGGCGGTGATCGGTGGCGGCAACTCCGGCGTCGAAGCAGCCATCGACCTGGCGGGGATCGTGTCCCACGTAACGCTGCTGGAGTTCGACGTACAACTGCGTGCCGATGCGGTGTTGCAGCGCAAGTTGCACAGCCTGCCGAACGTTACCGTGATCACCAGTGCGCAAACCACTGAAGTGACCGGCGACGGCCAGAAGGTCAACGGCCTGCGCTACAAGGATCGTCAGTCGGACGAGCTGCGTACTGTCGAGCTGGAAGGGATCTTTGTGCAGATCGGTCTGTTGCCTAATACCGATTGGCTCAAAGGTACTATCGAGCTGTCACCGCGCGGCGAGATCATTGTCGATGCCCGTGGTGAAACGTCGATGCCCGGCGTGTTCGCGGCCGGCGACGTGACCACCGTGCCGTACAAGCAGATCGTGATTGCGGTGGGCGAGGGCGCCAAGGCTTCCTTGAGCGCATTCGATCACTTGATCCGAACTTCGGCGCCGGCATAAACACCGCCCCTGAAAACACAAAACCCCATGAGCGAGCATGGGGTTTTTTGTGGGTGGATCAAAAGATCGTCCGAACGCGGCCCGAGCCTGCGGCAGCTCCTACAGAATCGAGCCTGGCTTGGCTTTTGTAGGAGCTGCCGAAGGCTGCGATCTTCTTACAACGGTGCCGGCTGAATGATTTCGACCCAGTAGCCATCCGGGTCCTTGATGAACGCCAGGCTCTTCATGCGACCGTCGTTCAGGCGTTTCTGGAAATCACAGCCCAGCGCTTCAAAACGTTCGCACGCGGCACGAATGTCTGGCACCGAGATGCAGATATGGCCGAAGCCGCGCGGGTCGGTGTTGCCGTTGTGGTAGGCGAAATCCGGGTCGTTCTCGGTGCCGTGGTTGTGGGTCAGTTCGAGAATGCCGGGGATCGATTTCATCCACTCGGTGCGGGCAGCGGCATCGGCCGGGATCTGGTTTTTATCGACCAGCGCCAGGAAGTACAGGCTGAACTCGGCTTCCGGGAAATCACGCTTTTCCACCAGCGAGAAACCCAGGACGCGGGTGTAGAAATCCAGCGACCGCGTGATGTCCTTGACCCGCAGCATGGTGTGGTTGAAGACGAACTTCTGGGTGGCGGTGTCAGGTTGGGCGGTCACACCAGGAAATGTATTGAGTTCGTGCAGGCTCATGGGCCCTCCGGAAATTCCAAGAATGTTCACAATGATACGCAAGGGCCCAGGCATCGCCAAACCAAAACCGCAGGCTTGCCTGCCGGGCGAGTGAAGCTCAGACTTCGCGGCTCAATCCGTGAGTGTTCATTACAATGATCCGACCCTGTCAATTGATGTTCATCCTGATGTGTCTGCTTTCAGGTGTTACCCGTGCTGATGCAGAAGCTCCGGTCGTGACCTGGCCCAATGGATGGACTGTCGAGACCGTTCCGCAAGACGAGGCCAAGCCTCAGGTTTCCCGGCAGCGCGCGGTAAAAAACGACCAGGACGGGACACCGGTAATGGTGATGGAGTTGACCATGACTCAAGTGGAAAGCGGTCATCAGGTGAATCTGGAAGGTGTGTTACTGGAAATGCGCAAGTCCGTGCAGAAGGACTTTTTTCAGGGCGGCTATCAGAGCGTCTGCAACAAAATTCATCCTACTGCCTTGAGCCGGTTATCGGCGCTGGAAACTACCTGCACCATTACCCAGAACGGTCGACATGTGTTGTCTCAAACATTGGTCGCCGCAGTGGACGGCGATAAAGCCTATGTTCTTTCCTACGCGGGGCAGGCTGAGGTTTATAAGGCAAGTCAGGGCGACATAGAGGCAGCTCGAAACAGCTTGAAACTTTAGTTTAAGGTTTCTGCGCCCACGCTTTTGAGCATGGCCCGGATTTTTAGATAGCCAAACGGATTAAGCACAAAGTTAGTAAGTCTATAGCGAGTTGATCGGCGACTATCGTCGCATTTTAGACGGCATCCATGAAAAAGCCCTGCATTGGCAGGGCTTTTTTTATTACCGTGAGCGCTTAGGCACGCAGCCAGGAGTCAACGGTGGCTGCACCGTATTGTTCCTTCCAGGCTTTCAGGCCGCGGTGGTTGCCGCCCTTGGTTTCAATCAGTTCACCGGTGTGCGGGTTCTGATAAACCTTGACCACGCGAGCGCGGCGGGTTTTAGGGGCTGTTGCCTGCTGCAGGCCGGATTTCGCCGGGTGCGGGTCGAGGATGGCGATGATGTCGCGCAGGCTCTTACCGTAGGTTTTCATCAGCCCCTGGAGCTTTTCTTCGAATTCGATTTCTTTCTTGAGCCCGGCATCGTTTTTCAGCGATTCCAACTGCTTGAGCTGTTCTTGAAGGGCCTTTTCAGCTGCACGGAATTCAGCGAGTCTGGACAATATCTTTACTCCAATAGTGTGTTTGGCTGAAACCAACCGCAAACAAAGCTATAAGCCAAGAGCCTTGAAGCGACTCGGTGATAATGGTACGCCTGCCGATTTTGCACAGGTATGAAAAATTGTAGTAGTTAAATGGCCAAGAGTAAATCCTGACTTTTTCTTCATGTAACAAGAGTAGTCTTTTGATTCAATTTGGTGCGCATCATCATGGTCTCGGCGCTTAACGTGACTAGTTAATGATCACTTAATGCACTAATGAATTCTGCTCCGGGCATCGGCCGACCGAACAGATAACCTTGCAGAAAGTTCACGCCATGGGCGGTCAAATAGTCACTTTGCTCCTCGGTTTCCACACCTTCAGCGACGATACCCAGATCGAGTTTGGCCGAGAGTTCGATGATGCTGTCCAGAATGTGCCGGGAGAGGGCGTCAACACCGATCATGGCGACAAAGCTCTGGTCGATTTTCAGGAAGTCCACATTGAACTGACGCAAGTAACCGAGGCTTGAATGGCCGGTGCCAAAGTCGTCGATGGCGATCATCACGCCCAGCGCGCGAAGCTGTTCGAACAACTGCAGGGTAATGGCTGTCGGTTCGACCAGTTCGCGCTCGGTCAACTCCAGCACTAAATGGACACTGCCCGGTGCAAAGGCACTGAGGAATTCACGGCAGTCTTCGACCAGCGCAAGATCCCGGCAATGACTGGCGGTGATGTTGATGCCAATGTGGAATGGCCCCTCGAACGATGCCGACAAGGGCGCCAGCAATGTGGCGGTCTGTTGCATCAGCGAGCGGGTCATCGGCACGATCAGACCGGAATGTTCGGCAAACGGGATGAACAGATCCGGACGCACCAGGCCTTCCCTGGGATGTTTCCAGTGCATCAATACTTCGGTGCCGGACCACAGTTTATTGTCGCCATGCACCACGGGCTGAAAGTAAGGAATGAATTCTGCTGCCTCCAGCGCGCGCTGCATTTCACGGCTGGGCGACATCGAGCGCTTCTGCAGCACATGCCCGATCGAACCTGACACCACGCCGAAGAACATCAACAGACTGAACAGTGGCGGGTATTCACTACGCATGTAACGCCAGGTTTCTCCTTCGGGGAAACCTGCGGCCACCGTAAAGGCATAACGCGAGGACGTCAGCGTACTTTGTGCTACCGGCAAGGCGGGCGGGGCGTCCTCGTGAACTTTGCCGTCGGCAGACAACCAGTTGGGACCGACTTGTAGCAACAGTAATGTCTTGCGGCCGATCAGGCGCAATTCGTTGCTCAGGTGATAACCGTTCAGCGTGGTCAATGCCCCTTTATTTCCTTCGCTGAGCCGGTACACCAACAGCGCGGTATTGGGCGTGACCGGGTTGCCGTTCATGAGCCATAACTGGCCTTTGGTGTAGTCGCCGGGATTGACCTTTTCCTGATATTCACCGAACAACGAACTGCAATAGAGGTTGTCGTCCCACACCAGGTTGGTCGAGCGCACGAAGGGCCGGCGCGTAACTTGTTCGCGCAAGGCCAGTTTGACGTCATTGCAGTTTTTGCCAGCCAGCGGCAGGAGCTCCTGCGCCGCTTGGGCGGTGTTGTCGAGCATCAGTTCGAACTGGCGAATGGATTCTTCGCCAGTCAGTTCAGTACTCTGCTTGAGGGTACGTTCAGCCTGCAGATAGAGAATGGCGACTCCCAGCAACACCGGGAGCAATCCGCTCAAAACAGTCACAGTGATCCGGGTGCCACGCTTGCGGCGACTTTTGACGTTCAGTGGCATTCGCAAATCCATCGCGATAAAAGAGGGCTCTCAAAGGTTGGCAGGTCGACATGCCTCCCAAAAGAGTTCAGCCATGATAGTTGGCTATCGGCCCTTATGCCGCTCAAGCTTTAATCAATCTTGAGGCCAGTTTAATGAAGGCCAGCGTCGCGGGGGATGACTGACGCTGATCGAGCACCGCCAGACCGACTTGGCGGCTGATGGGGGGCGACAGCGGCTTTTTCACGTAGCGGCTGTGGTCGCCATCGGGCAGTGAGCCTTCGGCGACCACGGTCAGGGCGTCGCCACGAGCTACCGTGTCCAGCGTGCTGAGCAACTGCGAGCAGCGATACCGAATGTTCGGCGTCAATCGCGCCGCATTGAACAGGCGCGACACCAGCTCCGAAGACCCGGCCTCGGTCAGCACAAAAGTGTCGTGGCACAAGTCGCTCAAACTCACGCTGTCGCGACCGGCCAGTGCATGATCGGCAGGCAGCAGCGCGACCATCTGGTCTTCGATCAGTGCAATCGTGTCAAAACGTTCCTGGGGTAACACCACGAAACCAATATCGATACGCCGCTCTACCAGCCATTGGAGCACCTGGCGGTCCGGGCCTTCGTCGATGTGAACCTCGATGCCCGGGTGTGCAGCGCGGTAGTGCTGCAAGATCCTCGGCAGCAGCTTGATCGATGAGGTCGGGCCGAACGAGCCTATACGCAGAGTGCCGGTTTTCATCCCGCGTGAATCGGCCGCCTCCTGACGCAAAGTGTTGGCCAACCCGAGCATCGCCCGAGCGCGCAGTAATAGCTGCTGGCCGATATCACTGAGCTCGACCTGGGACTGATGCCGACGCAGCAGTTCGACGCCCAATTCCTGTTCCAGCGACTTGAGTGCGTGGGAGACCGCAGACTGGGAAATCTCCAAACGATGGGCGGCCGCCGTGAAGCCGCGCAGTTCGGCCACCAGCGAGAAAATCTCGAGTTGAGTGAGGGTCATGAGCTTTTACTCATTTTACGATGATCGATCATTAGTCGAATGATACGCCACATGCCCGATTTCTGGCGGTGGAGACTTATGACTGCGTGTGAACAGACCCTTGCGAACTCTTCGGATGTGCCGGTTTATCTGAAACTGGCGGCGGTCACCATGATCTGGGGCGGGACGTTCGTCGCCGGGCGGTTTCTGGCCGACAGCCTCAGTCCGTTATTCGCTGCGAGTCTGCGGTTCCTGCTGGCGAGCGTGGCGTTGCTGTTGTTCCTGCTGCTGGCGCGGGTGCCCTTGGTGCGGCCCAGCCCCAGGCAATGGTTGCAATTGGCGCTGTTGGGATTCTTCGGGATTTTCTTCTACAACCTGTGCTTCTTTTACGGGCTGCATTACATCAACGCGTCTCGGGCATCATTGATCGTGGCGTTGAATCCAGCGGTGATCGGCCTGGCGTCGTGGCTGCTGTTCAAGGAGCGGCTGAGTCGGGCGAAAGTGGTCGGTATCGCGATCTGCATTGCTGGCGCCAGCCTGGTGATCGTCAGCCGCAATCCGCAGTTACTGGCCGGCAACGCCGATGCCTGGATTGGCGACTTGTTGATCTTCGGCTGCGTGCTCGGCTGGGGCATTTATTCGCTGTTCTCCAAAGGCCTGAATCAAACACTGGGCCCGGTGCAGACGGTGACGTACTCGATTTTGCTCGGCACGCTGATGCTCTGGGTGACCAGCGCCGTGCGGGGCGAGCTAAGTGTCGTAGCGCTCACCGGACTCGGCGCGCAACAATGGTTGAGCCTGATGTACCTGGGCGTGCTGGGTTCGGCATTGGCCTACATTGGTTATTACGACGGCATCCGCAAAATCGGCGCGACGCGCTCGGGCGTGTTCATCGCCTTGAACCCTTTGACTGCTGTTCTTCTCGGCGCGTTGTTGTTGGGCGAACAGCTGACACTGGCGATGTGCCTGGGCGGCGGGCTGATCCTGGCGGGGATTTTCCTGTGCAACAAACCGCTTGCGCAGGCCACGAAAAAGGGGATTGTATAAGAAGGCGGACAAACTGATTTACGCTGTGTAGAATCCGGTTACGCATATAAGAATAATCGTCTTCTGGCAGCAGAAGCCTCGCCCGCAAGAGCCTTGGGTCGACAATGAAGATATTTGGGTTCCAATTGATCTACGGTGACTTCCTCGCCCGCAGCGTGAGGGGCATCTCCTGCGCGCCACCCGCCGGTCTCAGCATTGCTAGCAACTAACGATCCGTTAATTCTAAAAGCATGATGAGGCGCCAAAATGGCAGATTTATACGAAAACCCAATGGGCCTGATGGGCTTTGAGTTCATCGAATTCGCATCGCCGACCCCGAACACCCTGGAGCCGATCTTCGAGATCATGGGCTTCACCAAGGTCGCGACCCACCGTTCCAAAGACGTGCACCTGTATCGCCAGGGCTCGATCAACCTGATCCTCAACAACGAACCCCACAGCGTGGCCTCGTACTTCGCGGCCGAGCACGGCCCGTCGGTGTGCGGCATGGCGTTCCGGGTCAAGGATTCGCAAAAGGCCTACAAGCGTGCCCTGGAACTCGGCGCCCAGCCGATCCACATCGAAACCGGTCCGATGGAATTGCACCTGCCGGCGATCAAAGGCATCGGCGGCGCGCCGCTGTACCTGATCGACCGTTTCGGTGAAGGCAGCTCGATCTACGACATCGACTTCGTGTTCATCGAAGGTGTGGACCGCAACCCGGTTGGCGCCGGTCTGAAGATCATCGACCACCTGACCCACAACGTGTATCGCGGTCGCATGGCCTACTGGGCCAACTTCTACGAGAAGCTGTTCAACTTCCGCGAAATCCGTTACTTCGACATCAAAGGCGAATACACCGGCCTGACTTCCAAAGCGATGACCGCGCCGGACGGCATGATCCGCATTCCGCTGAACGAAGAATCGTCCAAGGGCGCCGGGCAGATCGAAGAGTTCCTGATGCAGTTCAACGGCGAGGGCATCCAGCATGTGGCGTTCCTCACCGATAACCTGATCGATACCTGGGACCGCCTGAAGAAAATCGGCATGCGCTTCATGACGCCGCCGCCGGACACCTACTACGAAATGCTCGAAGGCCGTTTGCCGAACCACGGCGAGCCGGTTGATCAACTGCAAGCACGGGGCATCTTGCTGGACGGTTCGTCCGAGCCTGGCGACAAGCGCCTGCTGCTGCAGATTTTCTCGGAAACCCTGATGGGGCCGGTGTTCTTCGAGTTCATCCAGCGTAAAGGCGACGACGGTTTCGGCGAAGGCAACTTCAAGGCGCTGTTCGAATCCATCGAGCGTGACCAGGTTCGTCGCGGTGTGCTCTCTACCGATTAAGCCGTTCCAGTTGTAGAAAAGCCCGGTCGTTGACCGGGCTTTTTTTAGATCAAAAGATCGCAGCCTTCGGCAGCTCCTACATTGACTGTGTTCGCCGCGATATTTGTGGATGAACACTCACCTGTAGGAGCTGCCGAAGGCTGCGATCTTTTGCGTCATGAACGTCGATGACGCATCAAATGCTTGAACCCCTCAAATACCAACACCACCACCGCCAGCCAGATCGGAATGTAAGTCAGCCATTCGCCGGCCTTGATGCTTTCCCCCAACAGTAACGCAACGCCCAGCAACAGCACGGGTTCGACGTAACTCAACAACCCGAACAGGCTGAACGGCAGCAGCCGGCTGGCAATGATGTAGACCACCAGCGCCGAAGCGCTGATCACCCCGAGCAGGGGAATCAACAGCGACAGCCACGGATGTTGATCGAACACGCCAAAACCTTGTTCACCTCCCTGCACGAACCAGAACGCCACCGGCAGCATCAACGCCATGTCCAGCCAGAGCCCGCCAAGGTTGTCCGTGGCCAGGCGTTTGCGCAGGATGAAATAGATCGGATAGCCGATCACCACCAGCAAAGTCGCCCAGGAAAAACCGCCGACTTGATACAACTCGTTGAGCACGCCGAGGCTGGCGAAGAACACGGCTATTTTCTGCAGGTAGGAAAGGCGCTCGCCATAGACGATTCGCCCGGTCAGGACCATGGACAGCGGCAACAGGAAATACCCCAGCGACACGTCAAGGCTATAGCCGTTGAGTGGCGCCCACATGAACAACCAGAGTTGCAGGCCCAGCAGCACTGCCGAGCCGATCAGAGCGATGAGCAACTTCGGTTTGGCGGCCAGCCGCCGAAGAATCTCGACCACGCGTTTCCATTCGCCGGACACCACCATGAACACGGTCATGCATGGCGCGGTCAGCAGCATCCGCCAACCGAAAATCTCCACGCCACTCAAGGGGGAGAGCAGTGAGGTGTAGTAATACATGACGGCAAACAGCATCGAGGCTGTGACCGATAGAGCGATACCTTTAGACAAACTGTCCTCGCGGGTTGAAGGTCAAACGGGGCGCGCAGGATACGTGGTTTTTGTGCTGAATATTGGCCAAGTGATCGATATTTTCAACATCGCTGACCCCTGTAGGAGCTGCCGCAGGCTGCGATTTTTTGATCTTGCCCTTCAAAAATCAAAAGATCGCAGCCTGCGGCAGCTCCTACACGACCGGAATGGACACAAATCGAGCCTGCCCGCGATCAACCTCAAACCGAACGCGGTTTGCGTCCCGGCACAAAATGGCTCACATCATTGAACCCCGGTGTCGACGCATGCCCCGGTGTCACCAGCGAGTCGATAAAGGCTTCATCTTCCGCCGTGATTATCACCGCCAGCGCCTTGGTGTACCCGTCCCATTGTTCTTCGGTGCGCGGGCCGACGATGGCAGAGGTGACGGCGCTGTTGTTCAGCACCCAGGCGATGGCGAACTCGACGATGCCCACGCCACGGTCCCGGGTGTATTGCTGGATCTGCTGGGCAATGCGCAAAGACTCGACCCGCCATTCGGTTTCCAGGATACGTTTGTCCTGGCGACCGGCGCGGCTGTTGGCGTCCGGTGTCACGTCCGGCGCGTACTTGCCGCTGAGCACACCGCGCGCCAGCGGACTGTAAGGCACCACGCCGAGGCCATAGTTTTGCGCGGCGGTGATCTGCTCGGTTTCCGCCTGACGGTTGACGATGTTGTATAGCGGCTGGCTGATCACCGGTCTGTCGACGCCCAGTTGGTCGGCGATGCGGATGACTTCGGCAATACGCCAGCCACGGTAGTTCGACAGGCCCCAGTAGCGGATCTTGCCCTGACGAATCAGATCGCCGATGGCCGAAATCGTGACTTCCAGCGGCGTGTTGTGGTCTTCGCGGTGCAGGTAATAGATGTCCAGATAATCGGTGCCCAAGCGCGTCAGGCTGGCGTCGATGCCATTGAACAAGTGCTTGCGGCTCAAACCGCTGCGGTTCGGCACACCGTCCACCGGACCGTAGCCAACTTTGGTGGCGAGCACCCATTCGTGGCGGTGGCTGGCGATCGCTTCGCCGACGATCTCTTCGGAGCGGCCGTTGGTGTACACGTCCGCGGTGTCGATGAAGTTGATGCCCTGGTCCCAGGCCTTGCCGATGATCCGCAGGGAATCTTCGGTGCTGGTCTGTTCGCCGAACATCATGGTGCCCAATGTGAGGGTCGACACCTGTAAACCCGAATGACCCAGCGTGCGATAGCTCATGACGAAATCCTTTTACCGGTGAGAAAGCTTCAATCAAATACCAAGAACCGCAGCGCGGAGCAATCTGAATTATCGGCGCAATGCCTCACAACGCTCCTGCAAAAACGCTTGCAGCACTTTGACCCGTTCCGACACCTGCACCCGATGCGGGCACAGCAAATTGAACGGCACGCTTTCGCCTTGCCAGTCATCGAACAGCGTTACCAGGCGCCCGGCCAGCACATCGGCGGCGACGTCGAGCCAAGCCTTATAGGCGATGCCATGCCCGGCCAGGGCCCAGCGGCGGGCAACTTCGCCATCGTCGCTGAGGTAGTCGCCGTGCACCTGAACCTCCATCACTTCATCGCCACGGCTGAAACGCCATTGGTTGTAGGGCCGGCCATCGCGCAGGTAGAGCAGGGCGCTGTGTTCGCTCAGTTCCGCCGGGGTTAACGGCACGCCGCACCGGGCCAGATACTCGGGGCTGGCGCAGGCCACGCGGCGATGCCGTGGCAGAATCGGCAGCGCCACCAACGTCGAGTCACTCGGCACACCGAAGCGCAGAGCCACATCGACCGTCTCGCGGAACAGGTCGGCATGGCGATCGTTGAGCAGTAACTGAAATTGAATGTGCGGATGCTTGCGTTTGAAGTCGTCGAGCCACGGCAACAGCACGTTGCGCCCGAAGTCCGATGGCGCGGCCAGTTGCAGCACACCACTCAAGCCTTGGGTTTGTTGCTTGAGCGCCTGCTCACCTTCGGCCAGCGCGGCAAGCGCCAGTCGCACACTTTCCAGATAACGCCGGCCTTCTTCGGTCAGGCGCATGCTTCGCGTGGAGCGGGCCAGCAAGCGAATGCCGAGGCGGGTTTCCAGGCGTTTGAGGGCGATGCTGGCCGCCGCCGGGGTCAGCTCCAGGGCACGAGCAGCGGCGGAAATGCTGCCGGAGTCGGCGGTGCGAACGAAGATCTCCAGATCGAGAATCGAGCTCATTGGTAAAAATCCTTTAAATATCCTTCCTTAATACCGGGATTTTTTCGTGATTGGCAAGCGTGGATACTCTAATCAATGAACTTCTAATCAATGAACAGCCGCAGGAGACGACCATGACGTGGACCTTCGATCATCTGGCATTCAACACCGCCGACGGCCAGACGCTGCAAGACACCTTCCAGGCCGTGCTGGGATTGGCGCCGGGACGCCGCCCGCCGTTCCCGTTCCCCGGACGCTGGTTGTATCAGGATGCGCAGGCGCTGGTGCATGTAATCGAACAGCCGACGTTCGATGAGACGGCGTTGAGCCACATTGCCTTTCGCACCGATGAGGACGCTGCCACGGTGTTGCGACGGGTGCAGGCCAGCGGTTTGCCGTATCAGGTGGCGCAAGTGCCGGAGGACGGGATCTGGCAGATTTTCGTGCAGATGCCGGGTGATTTGGTGATTGAGCTGGATGCCAAGGCAGGAAGTCTGGAGAGCGTTTAACGGCGATGTTTAAAAGACATTTCCAGATACTCACTCAGGCTACATATTCTTGCGCCGCTGCCTACGACTGCGCCAGAATCCGCCGGCTAGTGCGCCTTGAGCCCGGGCTGTATCGTTTTCCCTGTCGCTGAAAAACAGCGATGGGGTTTGGTAGCCCCGGGTGATCGTAAGGTGCTAAGCACCATAATGCGCAGCGTTTGTTCGACTCTGCTTTATGGTGGTCATGCACAGGGCGCTTTCGGGCGCGCCGGTTTTCTTACGTCCCGGTCTACCAACCTGCGCATGGCCGCCACCCCTCGTTTGGTAGCGAAAGTGATGGCCTTCTTTTAAATGACGTAAGAGGTTTCATCTATGTTCAAACCAACGCCGAATCCACCAGAAGCGGACGACGTTTCCCCCTACGAAACCCCCGATTCCAAAAAACTCAACGAAGCCGCCGAGCGCGCCCTCGATCATTACCTCAAACCACCCACCCCCAAAGCCACCAAGCGCAAACCCAGCACCATTTACCATGTGGGTGAGAAAGTCGATAACGAAACCCTGCTGGTCAACGCCTGCGAATCCCTGGCGTCAGCGAGCATGATGCTCACTGAATTCGCCGGATTGATGGACATGCCGCATCGCAACATGATGTTGGGGATTCAATCGGTGGTCATGCTTGGGGAACTGGCCGTCAACCGAGTGCTGGACAACCTCGATCCTCAGAACTGATTGATCCATTGTGGCGAGGGAGCTTGCTCCCGCTCGGCTGCGCAGCAGTCGCAAAACCGGTGTATGCGGTATGCCTGAAAACCTGCAGTTGAAGATTTTGGGGTCGCTACGCAACCCAGCGGGAGCAAGCTCCCTCGCCACAAAAGCATGTGAAGCAAAAAGATCGCAGCCTTCGGCAGCTCCTACAGAATGTGCGTCCGCCCGATAGCTCTCGGGTGTACGCGATTCCAACGTAGGAGCTGGCGAAGCCTGCGATCTTTTGATCTTGCCCTGTTAAACCCGCAACGTCCGTGTCATGCGCAACGCCAGCAAACTGCCGCACACAATGACGCCCGCCAGCAGGTATAACGCCGCATCGGTGGACCCGGTGCTGTCCTTGACCCAACCCACCAGATACGGGCTAAGGAAACCCGCCATCTGCCCCATCGAGTTGATCAACGCCAAACCACCCGCCGCCGCACCGGCGCTGAGCATTGCCGTTGGCACTGGCCAGAACATCGGCAAACCGGTGAGGGCGCCCATGGTGGCGAGGGTCAGGCCGAGAATGGCAATGGCCGGGTTGGTGGCGAAGTTGACCGCGATCAGCAGGCCGACGGCGCCCATCAGCATCGGCACCACCAGGTGAAAGCGACGTTCTTTGCGCAGGTCCGCCGAGCGACCGACCATCAACATGAACACCGCCGCCAGCAAGTACGGAATCGCGCTGAGCCAGCCGATCACCAGGTTATCGCTGAAGCCCAGGTTCTTGATGATCGACGGCAGCCAGAAGTTGATCGCATAGACACCGCTTTGGATGCAGAAATAAATCAGGCCGAACGCCCAGATCGCCGGGTTCTTGAACACCGCGCGCAAGGAGTCGGTGGTGGTTTTCGGTTTGCTGGCCAGGTCTTCTGCGTGGTCGGCTTCAAGCACCGAACGCTCGTACGGGGTCAGCCACTTGGCGTTGGCGTAACTGTCGCTGAGCAGGAAATAGGCGAGGGCGCCGAGGATCACGGTCGGGATGCCTTGCAGCAGGAACATCCACTGCCAGCCGGCTAAACCGGCCTGGCCTGCGCCGAAATGGTTGAGGATCCAGCCGGAAAACGGGCTGCCCAGCAGGCCCGATACCGGGATTGCCGACATGAACAGTGCCATGATGCGGCCGCGGCGGAAGGTCGGGAACCACTGCGAAAGGTAAAGCACCACGCCCGGGAAGAACCCGGCTTCGGCGGCACCGGTGAACAGGCGCAGGGTGTAGAACTCGGTCGGGGTGGTGACGAACAGCAGGCACGTCGAGAGCGTGCCCCAAGTCATCATCATCAACGCGATCCAGCGTCGCGGGCCGAATTTGGTCAGGGCCAGGTTGCTCGGCACGCCGCACAGGACGTAGCCGATGAAGAAAATCCCGGCACCGAGGCCGTACACGGTTTCGCTGAATTTCAGCGCGTCGAGCATCTGCAGTTTGGCAAACCCGACGTTCACCCGGTCGAGGTAGTTGAACAGGTAGCAGATGAAGATGAAGGGGATCAAACGCAGGGTAATGCGTTTGTAGACGGCGTTCTTGTCGTCAGCGTTGGCCAGGGTAGCGGTGGCGCTCTGTGACATGGCGGGCTCTCTCTTTATTATGATTTTTTGCGACGCAAGGGTAACGTTGATCGCCCGGTGAGTCTCGGCCACCCTTTGGGTGGTTGTCTTTGTGCCTGAGCACAGGGTTTGCGACCCTGGCCTGTGCGGGTGAACAACCCGTCCCATCACGTTTTCAAGGATCCCCGCTATGTTCGAACTCGATCACGACCTGGCTCAGGACATCGTCGACCGGGCGATGGCCATCCTGCCGTATAACGTCAATGTCATGGACAGTCAGGGGCTGATTCTTGGCAGCGGCGAGCCGGAGCGCATCAACACCCGTCACGAAGGCGCGCAACTGGTGCTGGCCAACGGGCGCGTGGTGGAGATCGACGCGCAAACGGCGATCCATCTCAAAGGCGTGCAACCGGGCATTAATCTGCCACTGTTGCTCGATCAGCGTTTGATCGGTGTGCTGGGCATTACTGGCGAACCGGAGCAATTGCGCACCTACGCCGAACTGGTGCGCATGACCGCCGAGATGCTGGTGGCCCAGCGCAATCAACAGGCCGAGCAGCAATGGCGGCGCCAGCGTTGCGACGATCTGCTGGCATTGCTGTTGAGCGAAGCGGGGGATTCGCCACGGTTGCTGGACGAAGCGCAGCAACTGGGGCTCAAGCCGCAGCTGACACGGGTGCCGTACCTGTTCGAGTTGGGCATCGAACACGGCCCGAGCCAGACCGTCGAAGCGCTCAGCGCCTGGTTGATGTCGCGCTATCCGGACAGTTGGTGCGTGAGTTCGGCCAAATCTTCATTGCTCTGGTGCCGCCCGGCGACGCCTGCGGTCGAGAACGAGCGATTGCTGGAAAAGCTCGATGGCCTGGGCTGGAACATTTTGCGCATCGCCGTGGGTGGGCAGGCCGACGGCTTGTCGGGGTTGCGTCGCTGCTATCGGCGGGTTGGCGATTTGCTGGCCTACGGGCGCGATGTGTTGCCGCATTCGCGCTTGTTGATCCTGAACCGTTATCGGCTGCCGGTGATGCTCTGGCGGCACCGCGACGACGATGCGCTGGATGAACTGCTGCGGCCATTGCGCAAAGTCATCGCCAAGGATGGCAACGGCCAACTGCTGGCGACCCTGCGCAGTTGGTGCGAACACGACGGCCAGAGCCAGGCTTGCGCCGATGCCCTGGGCATCCACCGCAACAGTTTGCGTTATCGCATGGAGCGGATCGCCGAACTCAGCGGCGTCGACCCGCTGAAACTGGACGGAATGCTCGCGCTCTACCTCGGCGTCCAGCTCCTGCCCCAAACCGAACTGCCGACCACCGTCCCGTAGCAGCTGCCGAGCTAGCGAGGCTGCGTTCGGCGGCGAAGCCGTCGTAAATTCTATCAATACGGTTTACCTGACACACCGCGCCGCATGATTTCACGACGGCTGCGCCGCCGAACGCAGCCTCGCAGGCTCGGCAGCTGCTACGACGAACACTGCGGGCAAGGATTTTGTGAAATTGAACAATAATCCTCACGACCGCTTGTGCAACGGACCGGCGTTATTGTTCAGGCCTGCTGGCAGCATGGACGCATTGGAACTGGAGAATTCGCATGAAAATCGTCATTGCCCCCGATTCGTTCAAGGACAGCCTCAGTGCCCAAGGTGTGGCCGACGCCATCGCGCTGGGGTTGGCGCAGGTCTGGCCAGACGCACAATTGCTCAAGTACCCGATGGCTGATGGTGGCGAAGGCACGGTCGAGTCGATTCTGGCCGCGTGCGCCGGAGAACTGCGCCGCACCCCTGTTCGCGGGCCGTTGGGCGCCACGGTCGATGCTGCTTGGGGCTGGTTGCCGCAGAGTCATACCGCGATCATCGAAATGGCCGAGGCCAGTGGCCTGCAACTGGTGCCGCTTGACCTGCGCGATGCCTGTACCAGCAGCACTTTCGGCACCGGCGAATTGATCCGCGCTGCGCTCGATGCGGGGGCGCAACGAGTGATTCTGGCGATTGGTGGCAGTGCCACGAATGACGGCGGCGCCGGGGCGATGCAGGCCTTGGGGGTGAAGCTGCTGGATGCTCAGGGCCAAACCGTGGCGCCGGGTGGTCTGGCGCTGGCGCAACTGGCCCGTCTCGATCTGAGCGACATTGACCCGCGTCTGGCCGCAGTGCGCTTCGACATCGCCGCCGACGTCAATAATCCGTTGTGCGGCCCGCAGGGTGCGTCAGCGATTTTCGGCCCGCAGAAAGGCGCGTCGCCCGAGCAAGTCCAGCAACTGGACCTCGCTCTCGGGCACTTTGCCGAGCTCTGCGCGCAAGCCCTGGACAAAGACGTGCGCGATGAACCGGGCAGCGGCGCGGCGGGTGGTTTGGGGTTTGCCGCGAAGGCGTTTCTCGGCGCGCAATTCCAGGCCGGTGTGGAAGTGGTCGCCGAACTCGTTGGTCTGGCCGAGGCGGTCAAAGGCGCCGATCTGGTGATCACCGGCGAAGGCCGTTTCGATGCCCAGACATTGCGCGGCAAAACCCCGTTTGGCGTGGCACGCATTGCGCGGCAGCAAGGTGTGCCTGTCATCGTCGTTGCCGGCACTTTGGGCGAGGGGTATCAGGCTCTGTACGAGCATGGCATCGATGCGGCTTTTGCATTGGCGAGCGGGCCGATGACCCTGGAACAGGCCTGCGCCGAGGCCCCGCGATTGCTGCGAGAGCGCGCCAGTGATATCGCGCGGGTTTGGCGGGTAGCCGCCCGCAAGGCCTGACACTGTCTTCAGTAAAAAGAAATCTCTGTGGCGAGGGAGCTTGCTCCCGCTCGGTTGCGCAGCAGCCGTAAATTTTTTGGGGCCGCTACGCAGCCCAGCGGGAG